>DASWYM010000579.1:0-9964 GCA_036404975.1 Chitinophagaceae bacterium | reverse complement strand
CGTGTTATGAATACTTATCTTTAATTTATAATATATCTTACCTTGCCATCCAGCCGCCGTCCACCACCAGTACGTGTCCGTTCACATAGTGACCTGCTTCGGAGCAGAGGAACACCACGGGTCCGCGGAAGTCATCGGCTTCACCCCACCTTCCGGCAGGAATGCGGTCCAGGATTGCCTTGGAGCGTTCGGAATCGGCCCTCAGGGCCTCGGTGTTGTCCGTAGCAATGTAGCCCGGGGCAATGCCGTTGACGTTTACTCCCTTAGACGCCCACTCGTTGGCAAAGGCTTTTACCAGGCCTGCCACCGCACTCTTGGAGGCGGTATAGCCCGGCACGTTGATGCCGCCCTGGAAGGAAAGCAACGAGCAGGTAAAGACGATCTTGCCCGATCCCCGCTCGATCATGTCGCGTCCGAACTCGCGGGTGAGCAGGAACTGGGCGTCCAGGTTAACCGACAGCACCTTGTCCCACCACTCGTCGGGGTGCTCGGCCACGGGCTTGCGCAGGATCATGCCGGCATTGTTGATCAGGATGTCTACCGGGGTGCCCGCCTGGCGTACTTGTTCAATAAAGCCGTAAATCGCTTCACGGTTCGACAAATCGGCCACATACGGGGTAAAGGCGCGGCCCAGGGCCTTTACTTTAGCTTCGGTTTCGCCCCCTGCAATGGTATCGTTGTTGGAAACGCCTATAATGTCGGCGCCCGCCTCGGCCAGTCCCAGGGCCATCGCCTGCCCGATGCCGCGGTCACAACCTGTTACCAGTGCCGTTTTACCCGAAAGATTAAATAAGGAAGAATGATTCATAAGGAAGTTTTAATGGAGCTTGATGGGTTTCAGAGGTGTAACATAGACTCAATCGGAAACAAGTCTACTGATATTCCACGTTGCGTCTTTATGACTTATCTCAGTTTTTTTATGCAATCGTTCCCGAGAACGATTGCAATTCTCGCAACTAGTGTTAAAGCTGAAAATTCAATACTTTTAAATAGAAAATTTTGCAGTTCTTGCGTTCAAACCCGGTTCATGAAATTCGATACCGTTACCATAAAGGATATAGCTAAAGCACTCAACCTGTCAACTTCCACCGTGTCGCGGGCTTTGCGCGGCAGCTATGAGATCAGTGCCGAAACCAAAAAGCAGGTGCTGGAATACGCCGAAAAGATCAATTACCGGCCCAATCCGATTGCCCTTAGTCTTAAGGAACGCCGGACAAGAGCCATCGGGGTGGTGGTCAGCGAGATCGCCAACAACTTTTTCTCCCAGGCGATCAACGGTATCGAATCCATCGCCTACAACAGGGGCTACCACGTTATTATTACCCAAAGCCACGAATCTATGGAGCGGGAAAAGGTCAACGTGGAGCACATGGCTTCACGGGGAGTGGATGGCCTGCTGGTGTCGCTATCCAGCGAATCGGTGGACCTTACCTACCTGAAAGAAATGCACGAAAAGGGGATGCCCATCGTCTTTTTTGACCGGGTGACCGATGAAATTGAAACCCATAAAGTCATCGCCAATAACTACCTGGGTGCTTATCATGCTACGGAGCACCTAATTTTCCAGGGCTACAAAAGGATTGCGCATGTAACTTCCTCGCCATACCTATCTATAACGGCAGAAAGGTTACAGGGCTACCGTGAAGCTTTGGAAAAGCACGGCCTCCCCTTTGAGGAAAGCCTGGTGAAATATTGCAGCCATGGTGGGATGATATCCGATGAAGTGGAAGAAGCCCTGAACAGTCTTTTCAAGGGCAAGATAAGACCGGATGCCCTGTTTACAGCCGGCGACCGGCTGACCACCGTCTGCTTTGCCCTCGTCAAAAGGTTAAAGTTGAAAAAGGACGTTGGTTTTACCGGCTTTACTAATTCCCATGTATCCGACCTATTCTCTCCTTCTCTTACTGTTGTGCAGCAGCCGGCTTTCGAGATCGGACAAACGGCTACCGAACTCCTGATCCAGATGATTGAAAGCAAAAGGCCGGTGGTTGATTTTGAAACCCGTAAATTTCCAACCAACCTAATTATCAGAGAGTCGACCCCAAAGCGGACCGCTGAAAAACGAAGCGGCCACAAATGATGAGGCAACCGGTTGAGTAACTTTCCGTATTAAAAAAACCCGGATATGCTTTTTAAATGACTGATGAGGGAGTCAAGGGTTACATTTCACTGCGGGTAAATGGAGCAACCTCAATAATCTCGCTGGTAAGGCATCTATATCGGTTATGCCCTAAGTCAAGCTCAACACTATTGATTTTAATCATTCTATATTAACAGTCACCTAACATTTTTCTAACTAAACTCATAGTTTTTAGCACCGGTGTTCCAACATTAACGCAGTACCTTTGTCTTAGCAATCAGGTATAATGCCTGTTGCAGCAAATAAAATAAAACTTTTACGGTATAATATATACAGTTACGATTTTCTCATAAGCAGTTAGTTTTGGTTACGACCCCTGTTTCTACAGGGGTTTTTTAATGCCTTCTCGGATGGCTATATTTTCTCCATTGCCTGAAGGATGTCCTGCAGGATATCTTCCCTATTTTCCAATCCCACAGAAATGCGTATCAAGCCGGGCGTAATATTCACGGCGGCTCTTTCTGCTTCGGTAAGCTTGGCATGCGTGGTGCTGGCCGGATGGGAAGCAATGCTTCGCGTGTCACCCAGGTTGGCAGTCAGGGAGAGCATTTGTAAATTGTCGAGGAACTTCCTTCCGGCTTCTACGCCACCTTTCAGTTCAAAGCAGATAAGGCCTCCGCCGTCTCTCATTTGCTTCACGGCAATGGCATGTTGGGGATGGGAAGGCAGGAAAGGATACTTTAGCCCAGATATTTTCTCGTGTCCTTGCAGAGATTGAGCCAGGTGCAGGGCATTGGACGCGTGCCGCTCCATGCGTACATCCAGCGTATCGAGGCTCTTGCTTAACACCCAGGCATTAAAGGGTGACAAGGCAGGCCCCGTGCTCCGGCAGAATAAATAAATATCATGGATAAGGTCAGCTCGCCCCACAACGACCCCCCCCATGACCCTTCCCTGCCCGTCGAGCCACTTCGTAGCCGAATGCACCACCAGGTCGGCACCGAATTCTATGGGGCGCTGGCATACTGGTGTGGCAAAGCAGTTGTCCACGTTCAGGATGAGCTGGTGCTTCTTTGCCAACTTGCCCACAAACTGCAGGTCGATAATATCCAGTCCCGGGTTGGTCGGCGTCTCCAGGTAGATCATTTTGGTGTTGGGCCGGATAGCCGCTTCCCATTCTTCAGGCTTACTGGCCGACACATAGGTGAACTCAATCCCGAAACGGGTGAGGTATTTGGTGATGACGGTGTGGGTGCTGCCGAAAATCGAATTACAGGCCAGCAGGTGGTCTCCCTGCTTCAAAAGGGCCATAAAGGAAGCCGAAATGGCACTCATGCCCGTGGCCGTGGCAAAGCCGCTTTCCGCCCCTTCCAGCACACACACTTTATCGACGAACTCCTGTACGCTTGGATTAGAAAAGCGGCTGTAAATGTTTGCGTCCGTTTCGTCGGCAAAAGCTGCCCGCATGTCTTCTGCACTGTTATAGCAAAAGCTGCTGGTAAGGAAAAGCGGCGAAGAGTGTTCCATCTCCGGCGTCCGGTCCACCTGGGTCCTAATGGCCCTTGTTATGGGATGTTGTTTCATTATCTGTAATCCTTTCTTTATAGTTTTGATAGATCAATTAGTGTTTCCCTACTTTTCCTGTAGGGCAGCTGATTTTTGTTCAGCCATCCAATCCAATAGGTACTGGCTGATCAGCTTGCGCTCCACCAGGAAACCATCGTGCCCGTAAGTAGAATCAATTTCTACCAGCCGCGCGTGGGCCAGGTGGGCCGCTATAAAGCGCTGCTCTTCGGGAGGACACAGCAGGTCACTTTTAATGCTGATCATCAGTGTGGGCTGAGTTACAGTATTCAGCACCTTCTCTATACTTTGTCCCCTGCCCCGTGCAATATTATGGCTGTCCATGCTTTTTGTCAGTATCCAGTAACTGTAGGCATCAAAACGGTTTACCAGTTTGTTTCCCTGGTGCTCAATATAGGAAGAGGCCCTGAAGTGATCCAGCTTCTCGGAATCCGGATCGGTTTGAGTAGCCTGGTAGGTGCCGTAATTCCGGTAAGTGATCATGCCGATAGCCCTTGCAGCTTTCAGTCCTTTGGCCCCGGCTGTTTTGGAGTCGGTTTTCCAGGTGCCGTCTGCTTCAATGGCCAGCCGTTGGGCCGAATGAATAGCGATCCCCCAGGCACTTTCACGTGCCGAGGAGGCCAGGAGGAAAAGCTGCCGCACCTGGCGCGGGTTCATCACGCTCCACTCCAGGGCCTGGTAGCCCCCCATGCTGCCTCCCACCAGTAGATGGATGGAACGGACCTCCAGGTGATCGTACAACAACTGGTGCACCTGCACCATATCGCGGATGGTCACGAAGGGAAAGTGATGGTAATACGGTTTCCCTTTTCCCGGGTCCAGGCTGCACGGACCAGTAGTGCCGTAACATGAGCCCAGGATATTGGCGCAAACCACGAAATAGTGCTCCGTATCAAAGGGGCTGCCCTCACCTACCATACCAGGCCACCAGTCCTGCACGTCCGAATTGGCCGTCAGGGCATGACAGATCCAGATCACGTTGTCCCGCTCTTTATTCAGCTTTCCATAAGTGTGGTAAGCAATGCTTACCTCCGGCAACACGGCACCACTTTCCAGCTTCAGGGGAGCCTTATAATGGAAATGTTTCATCAGGGCTTAAAAATAGGCCTATTTGCACATTCACCTCCACGATAAGCTTCTCCAAGATGAAACAGCCACCATTTAGGAAGGTGGCTGTCAGAAATTCTCTCCGGTAAACGTCAGGCAGGCAGGCCCGTCCCCTCTTGAAGGGAGCGGTGAATGCCCAGTTCCAGGCCCCTCAGCTCGGCCAGGCCACGAAGCCGGCCTATGGCACTATACCCGGGATAGGTCTTTTTCTTCAGGTCATCCAGCATCTGGTGGCCGTGATCGGGCCGCATGGGGATGGATACCTTACGTCGTTGCATCAGTTGCACAATCTCCTTTACCACGGCATACATGTCCACGTCACCTTCCAGGTGATCGGCTTCATAGAAGTTGCCGTCACCGTCGCGGCGGGTGCTCCGCAGGTGCAGGAAGTGGATGTGGTCGCCCAATCGCTGCACCATACCCACAAGGTCGTTATCCTGCCGCACGCCAAAGGAGCCCGTGCAGAAACAAAGCCCGTTGGCTGGTGAGGGCGCAGCATCCAGTAGTTCTCTGGCATCCTCCTCGGTGCTGACTATACGCGGCAGGCCCAGGACCGGGTAAGGCGGGTCATCGGGGTGGATGGCCATATTCAATCCCACCTCTTCCGCTACGGGAACTACCTGCTGCAAGAAGTAGAACAGGTGCTCTTTTAGTTTCCGGGCATCAATACCCTCGTAGGTCTTCAGCGCTGCCAGGATCTGTTCCACCGTAAAGTGTTCTTCGCTGCCGGGCAGCCCCAGCAGGGCGTTGGTGAACAACACCTCCTTTTCGGCCTCGGTCATAGTGGAAAGCCGTTGCCGGGCCGCTTCCCTTTCGGCTTCGGTATAGTCTTTCTCCGCCCCGGGACGCTTCAGCAGGAAAAGGTCAAAAGCGATGAAAGCGGCCCGCTCGAAATAAAGGGCTTTGCTGCCGTCGGGCATGGTATACGAAATATCGGTCCGCATCCAGTCCAGGATGGGCATGAAGTTGTAGGTCACCACCTTTAGTCCACACCGCGCCACGTTGCGCAGGCTTTCTTTATAATTTTCTATGTGCTTCAAGTAAGCATCTTTTTGCTTTTTTATATCCTCGCTTACGGGCAGGCTTTCAATCACTGTCCATGTAAGGCCGGCGGCTTCCACCTGCTGTTTTCTTTTTTGGATCTCTTCAACGGTCCATACTTCCCCTACGGGTATATGGTGCAAGGCGCTCACCACCCCCGTGCAGCCGGCCTGGCGTATATCCCAAAGGCTCACCGGGTCATTAGGGCCGTACCAGCGCATTGTTTGTTCCATCATCATAAGTTCATTCTGTTTAGAAGTATTATAAGAAGAATCAGGCAGACCGGTACCCTGTACGGGCACCGGTGCTTTCGTAAATGTAAGGTCTCCGGGTTATTGATCTTCGCCTTAAGGCGATACTTTATTTTCCTTTCAGTGCGTTCAGCATCCCTTCAAAAGCGGGCTTCTTGCTGTAGTTACTGTTGAAAAGAAGCGGGAAGTCTGTCTTTTTCATGTAGTTGACGATCCAACTGTCCGCATCCGTAACCCCCCAGATGGTTAGCCCGTGTCGCTGGGCCTCCGGAACGTTCTGGATATAGGACTTAACGATAAAGTTGTACATGTCCGATTGTTGGGTCAATACCGTCGCTGTAGCGGTAAATCCTGCCTGGTCACTGGGGTTCACCCTGATGTCGAGCTCGGAAACGCGGATCTTCAGGCCCGTGGCCGCCAGTTTACGGAACATGTCAATGATGGCTGCCTGCGAAGTGCTGATGCTCATATGCATCTGGGTGCCGATGCCATCAATGGGCGCTCCTTTGCCTTTCAAGTAAGTCACATAAGCGATCAAGGAGTCCAGCTTCCTTGTACTGTATTCCAGGTTATAATCATTGATAAACAACAGGGCACCAGGATCGGCATTTTTAGCATACTGGAAAGCCTTCAGGGCATAGTCCCTGCCCAGGTATTTGGTCCACATAAAATAATCAGTAGCGCCCGCCGGTACATTTGTATTGCTTTCATTACGCAAAGCTCCAGTCCCATCGGACATGGGTTCGTTAACCACGTCCCAGGCCTTTGCCTTACCAGCATACCGCAACATGGAGGCGCGGATAAAGCGGCTCATCGCAGTATCTACTTTGGCCACCTCTTCAGAACTTATCGTGCCACCGTTAGTCGCGGTGAGGCTCGTTACCGTCACATCATCTATAAAATACGTGTTGGAAGTGCCACCCATGTCAAACAGGATCCTCGACTCATCGTCCTTGGCAGGAAAGGTCCATTCTACTAGGCTCCACCCGGTGGTAGTAGCGAAATCTGGTGAGTAGGAAGCCGTTTTACCCGTGGAGATCCTCATTTTGCCATTGGCTGCTGCTGCCTTTATCCAGAAGGATATTTTGTAAGTGGTGCCCACCGTAGTGTTGAACAGGTCACTGGCCAACTGCACGCTCCAGTAGTCGCCATTGGTAGCCGTTGCGGCTTTGAAACTCCTAGTTCCATTACGCACTTCACCAGCCCCGCTGCCTGCACTGATGGATGCAGCCCCATTATACTTCGACCAGTTGGTGAAATCATTGCCGCTCCCCGATTCAAAGTCTCCATTGAGCAACACATTAGGCCCGACAACCGTACCGGACACCAAAGATTTCAGGTAAGTGGCATTCTGGTTCTGGTGCCACACGAGGGTATGGCCAAAGACCTGGAGTCCTGCATTGGTGGCTGAATTGAACAGGGCATCCGCCCTGGTAAAGTCAAAGGTGCCGTCGTTGCGCACGATGGCGCCATGCTTCATATCGTAGCCAAAGGTCACGTTGTCTCCCTCCCGCACTACGGTTCCCTTGTAGGACTGGTCATACATGAAGGGACTGTAATCGATGCCAAAGCCTATGGGAAAAGTGGCAGCGCCTTTAAGCGTAGTTATGGTATCGGTAGGCGTGACAGGGGGAGGTAGAGGTGGCGGTGTCACTTCGTCCGGTTTATCGGACTTGGAACAGGCTCCGAGCACCGAAGTGAGCAATAAAACTGAAAGCAGGTAGTTGTGTGACGTTTTCATGATATGCTTATTAGGGTCTCATTATTATTGGGCTTGTTTTATTTCTCTTACTTTAACTACTTAGATGAAAGTTATCGAAGGAGCACCTAAATAGAGTTGATCATTGTCAGTATTCTGGTTAGTAATAAGAAAATAAGGGAAGGATACTTTTTATCCTTCCCTTATACACTCTTATAAACTAATTAGTGACATCAATACCCAGGGTTTTGAAAAGCCTTTTTTTCGTCCGGCGTCATATCCATTCGATCAATTTGTCCTTGTGGGATAGGACGCAGATAATGTTTGGGCTCGATTGTACGGTTGAATACTTGCGGTGTATGATTTCCGTAAGCAGCCCCGCCAATCTCGTACGATCCTGCCAACTCGTTCCACTTTTGGGTGCGCACCAGGTCGAACCAGCGAAGCCCTTCGCCAAAATACTCGCGCGAGCGCTCTGCCAGGATGTAATTGATATCAATAGTGGCAGGCGTTGCGGCTGTCATGGCGGCGCTGTTGTCGGCCACGAAAGCTGCATTGTTCTTGTTCGAGAACTTCCACTTACCTGCCCGTGCACGGATCACATTAATGAGCTCACGGGCATTTTTACCGGCTACCGGAGTGGCACCTTTTACCACTGCTTCGGCTGCTATAAAATAGAGCTCGGAGAACTTGGCAATTTTAAAAGGCCGTGTACTGGGGGTATTGGGTTCGCCCACGCCAGTGCCGTTGTCGGTGCGGTAAACCCCCAATTTCCAAAGACCGGGAAATACAATCCGGCTAATGCCTCTGGGCGCAACCACAAAGTCGGCCCTGCCGGGCAATTGACCAGCACCTACGTTGTTCGATGATTTTCCTGAGAACCGTTGCCCGGAAGGATACACAATACCAGCCCCCTGTGCATCACTTTCCAGGAAACTCAGGATGGGTTCGCCGGGGCGTACCGGCAGGTCATTGGCGTTGTAAAGGACAGTGTATGCGGTTCCGGCCTTAGGCCAGTTGCCTCTATACACCGTAGTAAAGGTGCCGTCATAACGGGAGTCGAGGGTCTTTTCGGCAAACGTATTGGTGAACACGCCTATGGGGGGAGCCATGCGGGTATAAGGACGTCCCAAAGACTGTGCGGCTTCGCGCACAACAGAGCTCACAGCTGCACCAGTACCATCCAGCTTTTCTGCACTGGTAATCACTGTGTAGTTCCAGTTCACCATCCAAACTGCCGTGTTGCTGCCTTCATACTGAATTTCACCAACAAAGCCAGTCATAGGCGACCCGTTATATAATGCGTTTTCCTGTGTGTGGTCGGCATAAAGCATCATTTCTTTATTGCGATCGTTGCCGCCCACATGTAAATCGTAGAACGTATTTTCCAAACCATAAGGTCCTGGGTTGTTGATGGCCTCTACCGCTACATCATAGGCTTTCTGGAAATACCATTGCGCATCATGGCCGTCAGGGTCGGTTCTGTTTGTGGCCGGGTAGGTGGGGATGTTATTGGGATTCTGCAGCCACCATCCGTAAGTGAGGTAAGCCTTGGCCAGGTAAAAGCGGGCTACGTTTTTAGTAACACCGCCGGTTACACGTGGGTTGACCGGCAAATCAGCTACCGCTTGAACCAGGTCCGGGAATATGGCTTTGGTATACACTTCTGGCACTGTGTTGCGTACCGATTTACGGGAAGGGTCAGTATTGAATTCCAGTTCCCCGGCTCCCAGGTCCAGCGGCACGCCACCAAAGGTTTGTACCAGCAGGAAATAATCAAATCCACGGAAAAAACGGGCTTCCGCGACCAGCGAAGCAGGGATGGTGCCCACTTCCTGGGCATTTTCAATGACGCCATTGGCCGTATTGATATTCGAAAAGGCAATCCCCCATAATACGTCGGAACGGCTACTGGCAGGGGTGATGTTGCCCACGCCACTCAGATCCATGTCCCTGAAGTTGGCATCGGCGCTTTGAGCATATGTATATTCGTCAGTGCCGGTCTCCAGGGTGTTGTAATAATAAGGCTGCCCATAGATGTTGCGCAGGTGCCCATACATGGAGGTAATACCGCCCTGTACCCCTTTTTCGGTTTTAAAGAAACTGGGATCATAAATACTGCGGGGCTGTTCTTCCAGGATCTTTTTGCATCCTGAAAAGGCCAATATAAACAGCGCTGCTACAATGGATAGTTTTATATGT
>DASWYM010000578.1:0-5282 GCA_036404975.1 Chitinophagaceae bacterium | reverse complement strand
GCTTGGTGGCAAAAGGCACCCCTACCTTGTTTTCATAATCCGAATACGTCAGGTCGGCGGTACGGCTCTTCGTGAGGTCGGCATCATCCAGCTTGCTGCGTTGCAGTGTTTTGGCCGCCTCGTCCACGGTCAGCAGGTTTTTGAACCACCGTCCGAGCGACAGCAGGGCAATGTTGTTGTCGGCACGACTGTACGACACCACGTTGCCCGAGTCGAGGAACACCGGGTTGCCCACAAAGAGGTCCTGCAGTATGGCAAGGTTCAGCGGAAGGGCCGTCACTTCCTGCAGGTAGTCGACGCTGCGGGCGGTGTACTGCTTGTTTTGCTTATCGAGGATCTTTACCGAATCCCTGGTGATGTACAGGCGCAGGGCCTCGATGCCCAGGATAGCATTCACCGACACCCAGATGGCGCTGTCCTTGTACATGCGCAGGTTGGCGTTCAGGTTGTAGTTCTTGTCATCGGCATCGCGGTAGTCGACGTTAATCTTCGATGTAAATGTGTTATAGTTGATGCGGTTGCTATCGATAGCCGCCAGCGTGCGGTCGATGAAGGCCATCGAGTCGAGGTGGGCCGAATTGTCCACCGCCACGGCGGCGGTATCTTTTTTAGCGATCGCTGTTTGTATTTTCCGGGTCGGCTTACAGGATACCATCAAGGCGGCTGCGGCCATTACTATAAATACTCTCATCATGCGTTTCATTTTTTACCCGTGGAGCCAAAGCCTCCGTTGCTTCGCCCGGTTTCGGATAACTGGGTTACGGACACCAGGTGGGCACGCTCCACGCGCTTCACCACCATCTGGGCAATGCGGTCGCCCGGATATATGGATTGGGCATCCCCCGAAAGGTTTATCAAGATAATCTTAATTTCCCCGCGGTAGTCGCTGTCGATGGTACCGGGCGTATTCAGGCAGGTAATACCCTGGTTGATGGCCAGCCCGCTGCGGGGACGGATCTGCACCTCGTAGCCTTCGGGGATCTCGAAATACAGCCCCGTGGGCACCAGCTCGCGCTGCAGGGGCTTCAGAAGCATGGGGCCTTCCATATGAGCGCGAATATCCATACCCGCAGCCCCTTCCGTAGCATAGCCGGGCATAGGATTAGAGGACTGGTTGATGACTTTGATCTCCACTGCTGCCATAAGCTTTCAAAGATAAGTCCCCCGCCGGGGAAAAGCTGTTAAATACGTTGCAATAATATGGTCGCGTAGGCCACCACGCCTTCCTTGCGGCCCACAAACCCCATCTGCTCGGTGGTAGTGGCTTTGATGGAAATGTCGCGCACGCCGATGCCGGCAATGGCGGCGATGGTTTCCTGCATCTGTTGAATATATGGCTTCACCTTAGGCTCCTGCAGGCAAAGGGTACTGTCGATATTGACGATGGTGTAGCCTTCCCTGCTTATCAGCTCCACGCAGTCCTTCAACAGGAGCTTGCTGTCGATGTTCTTGTAGCGTTGGTCGGTATCGGGAAAGTGCACCCCGATATCGCCAAGGGCGGCCGCCCCCAACATGGCATCGCAAATGGCGTGCAGCAGCACGTCGGCATCGCTGTGGCCGATGGCGCCCTTGTGATGCGGCACATGCACGCCCCCGATCATAAAATCGCGCCCTTCGCCCAGTTGGTGGTAGTCCACCCCTAATCCGATTCTGTATGACATAGCTTTAATTGAGCGGCAAAGATAATGAGTGGGGAGAGAAGGGCTTAGGGATTGGGAATTAGGAAGTGAAGTGCAAAACCTCGAAGAGTAATGTGCCAATGAAAAAATGTGCAGATGTGCAAATGAAAGAACCCTATTGTTATCGGTGTGTTGGCAGCCTGTAATGCCTCTATCCTTGTTATGCCGAGGCAACTATGGCAGCCGCTAAAGAACAGCCGGGGGCTTTAGGCTCTCTAACATTGACATGCTGCAAGGATTTATGGCAGACAAATGAATGACTGTCTGAGGAAGGGGCAGGGTTTACCTTTGAACATTAATGAAAGCTTTCCTCCTGCACAGAAACAGTCTGACAGCAAAAGCATAAATCTTTCCAGGACAAGGCAATGATCACAGGCACTTCTAAGCTGAAATACCTGTGAGCCGTTATGCCTGCGGGCACTCTACCTCCCATCTTCTCCTCTTCGGCTGGTACTCCGTCGACGGAGGGGCCGAAGAAAGCCCTTAGCTTAGAAAAAAGCAAGGCTGTTGTTGCAGGAAAACAACTCTATCACCATAAACTGCCCAACTTACCCAATGACTTACTGCCCAGTCTCACGAATGACGTCTCCCACCTCACGTTCCAGCCCTGGGAGCAACAAAAAAGCGAGGACTCAAGGTCCTCGCCATTTCTATCAATGAGTGGATGTGATGATTATTCTGTAGTTTCCAGTCCACCCTCGCCCGAACCATCGAGGTCAAAGATCAGCGAGAAACGCAGGGTGTTGCTCAGGGGGTTCTGGTTGGAACCGGCACCGCCCGAAGGAACCAGGTACGAGAAGTTCAGCCCGAAGACATTGTACTTGATGCCCACGCCGGTAGTGAAATAGCGACGGTTGCCCTTGGTCTTGTCTTCGTAGAAATAACCGGCGCGCAGGGCAAACTGGTCGTTGTACCAGTACTCGGCGCCGGCGGAGATGGACACTTCTTTCAGCTCTTCGCTGGCGCCGCCGGGGGCATCGCCAAAGGAAGAGAACCAGGAGCTCAGCACGCCCTTATTGCGGTACTCTTCGATGGCCCCGTTGTCGGAAAGCCGTGGAGGAGTAGGTACCAGCAGTTTATTGAAGTCGACACCGATTGAGAACTTATTGCTCTCGTCGAGCACGCGGGTATACACGGTACCCAGGCCCAGGTTGGCCGGGATAAAGTCCTTCTGGTCGGCATTATCGGTATAGGCGATCTTGGAACCCAGGTTGGTCAGGGCAATTCCAAACGCCAAGCCCTGTCCGGCTTCGTCCTGGCGGTTGTGGTAGATACCAATGTCGGCAGCTACGGCATTACCGGCCTTGTAGGTGTTGCCACCGGAAGTGGCACCACTGGCGAGGTCGGAGTTGATATACTTCAGGCCCACACCCAGACCGGTGCGGTCGGTGAGCTTGCGCGAATAGCCGATGTCGATACCGAACTCGCGGGGACGGCCTTCGCCCTGCAGCTGGCCATACTGGTCGGTAAACTGGATATTGCCCAGGCTGAAATAGCGCAGTGAACCGGAAACCGCCTGAAGCTCATCGATCTTATAATAACCGGCGATAGACGCCAGGTACACATCGTTCACCAGCTTCTTGAGCCAGGGAGTGTACGTCAGGTTCACCCCGGAAGGCGATTGATTGAACGCCACTTTGCCCAGGTTGAAATAAGAGGAAGATGCATCGGGAGAGGTTGCCAGCGAAAGGTCGCCCATACCACCGGCACGGGCATCGGGAGAAATTCTCAGGAAAGGTACGGCAGTCGTGACCACATTGATTGAGTCCTGTGCGCATACCGGTGCTACTCCGGCCAGCCATAGGGTAAGGACAGCGGACAGCCTTAATGCAGTTGATCTCATAGTTTAATAAATAAGTGTTGCAAATATATAGTTTTGGCTATAGGATAATGGCAATGTTGGTGATTTTCAGATATTAGCGGATCAACACGAGGCGTTGGAGCCTGCTGGCTTTTTTGCCATCAGCACTCTGAACGGTCAAGCGGTAGAGATAAACACCGCGGCCAATTTTGTCGCCGTACTCGTCCCTCCCGTCCCATTCGATGTCATTTGAACGGTTTCCCGGGGTATTTATTGTTTGCGAGAGGGTCTTAATTATTTTCCCGGTAACGGTCATAATCTCTACTTTAGCCTGTAAATCAACGCCCTGGCGGTTGTGTTCGAACCAGAAAGTGGTCTTGCCGGCAAAGGGATTGGGGTAGTTGAGCACGTGGTCGAGCACCAGCTCGCCATGGGCCGCTACGGTAAACTCCAGGACATACTCGGAGGAATTATTCAGCACATCCCAGGCCTTGATCTTAAGGGTGTGTGGACCGGGCGTGAGCGTGGGCAGCTGGAAGCGCACCGTTCCCTGCTGGTAGCTGTCGAGCGCGGTTTCGTAAAAATCGTTCAGCACATAATACGTCCGGTTATCGCCATCGAGGGTGGCCACAATGTCGTGGTCGATGCCCGCATTGCCGGTGTTGATGCCTGAGGAGTCGGAAAGCTTAAGGATCAGCACCGGCGTCTCGTTGGTAATGGAGCCGCTCACAAAGCGATCGTCGTTGAGGTAGGCCTGGATCCGCGGCCCTTCCCGGTCGGCATCGGATCCGGCGGCAATACCACCGATCACGACATTGGTTTCCATCCCGTTGCCGTCTACTAGCCCATCCTGGGCGTAGAGGCTCAGCTTTCCATTGCCGTACTGGAAATTGATATCGCGCGGCAGGCGGAAACGGAAGCTGTACTGCCCGCCCGTGGCCGACACCTTGCCGCGGAACAAGGCCGCGGTCTGCATCTGAACGGGTACGGGCAGACTGGCGGGATCGTTGGCCAGGGTGTTGAAGGTCTGCGGCTTATCGAACAGCGAGAGGTAGACCGTGCCGTTAAAGCCAGGCACCCGGGCGCCCGTGCGGTCGCGCACTTCTCCCTCAATAGTGACAAACCCGGTGGCGCTCAGGGTATCTGCCGAAGCCGCCGGCATACCATTGATAGCGGTAGGCACTACGCTGAGCTTCGGGTAGGCCAGGGTCATGGCTGGGTCGCCCAGCAGCGAGAACTTGCGGTTGTTGATGATATCGCCGCTGTTCTGGTAGGTAAAGTTCTTCGAGGCCTGCACCGCTTCGCCCAAGGTCTTGTAGCGGCCGGCGCTATCGCGCTCCAGGGCCAGGCGCAGGTAGTTATTGTTCATGATGCGGTTGGAGAAGGCAAACACCACCCTGGAGGTGGTCATCAGGGCGATGGCGCCGGTGAAGGGCCGCACCAGCAGGTTCTCGCCCAGGGAAGTGCCTACGGGATTATCGTAGGGGGCGAAGTCGCAGGTGGCGGTAATGAAGAGCGGCAGGCGGCCGGCATTGTTCCACCGGGAGACGATGCCCTGGTCGAGCACCACTTCCTCGGCCAGGCGCTGGGGACCGCCGTGGCCCGAGTAGTTCCAGATGAGGGTGCCGTTGTAGATATTATTATTAATGGCCTCGTTGGCCTGCGGGTAACGGCCGCCGGCCGAGCCACCCTCCTGGCGGAAGGCATCGAGGTAAAGCTTGTAATTATTAAATACAGGGGCCACGGTGGAGGTGGTGGCCGTCAGTACTTCTGCGTCCTGCAGGTGCAGGTTAAAGTCCTCG
>DASWYM010000577.1:0-8528 GCA_036404975.1 Chitinophagaceae bacterium | reverse complement strand
ACCTTTACCTCCGAGGTAATGGTCGTTCCCCGGTGGTGGGCCAGCAAAGAGGCGCCCTGGCCCAGGTAGTTCAGTACCAGACAGGCCTTTACGAAGATCCAGGAGATGCGGATATTGCTTTTGCCGCAGTGGCCCAGGTCGCTGTACAGGGCTTCGGCACCCGTGGTACAGAGAAAGACGGCACCCATGATCCACAGGGCATTGGGATAAGTGCGGATGAATTCAACGGCATAGTAGGGGCTGAAGGCCCTGAAAATAGTAAAGTCGTCGGAAAGGTGAATAATGCCCAGGAGCGCCAGCATAGAGAACCATACCAGCATTACGGGCCCGAAGAACTTGCCGATTGAGGCTGTGCCGAACTGCTGGGTAAAGAAGAACAGCGACAGAATGACAATGACAATGTAAACGATATATTGCTCGATGCCGGCAAAGAAAGAGAGTTCCTCCAGGCCTTCGACCGCTGACGTGATGGAGATCGGTGGGGTGATAATGCCATCGGCCAGCAGCGAGGCGCCCCCGATCATGGCGGGCAGCACCAGCCATTTGCGGTGGCGGCGCACCAGGGCATAGAGGGCAAAGGTGCCGCCTTCTCCCCGGTTGTCGGCGTTGAGCACCAACAGCACGTATTTGAGGGTGGTCTGCAGGGTGATGGTCCAGATGATACACGACAGGCTGCCGATGATCAGGAGGTCGTCGATCAGCCGGTTGTTGATGATGGCATTAAATACATAGAGAGGAGAGGTACCTATATCCCCATAAATAATCCCTAACGCTACAATGAGTCCCGCGGTGGTAACTCTGTTCAGAGGTATTTTCACAAATGCAAATTGTTGTTATGTTACCGGAAGCCGGTTTTGTTCCTTGCGTTTGCAAAAGTATTGGTAAAAAGTAATGTTAAAAGACGTGCCAGATTTAATTTTATACACCTGAAGGCACTGAAACCTGTATAATTATACGTTAAGAAGATGCAGCGCTTTGCATTTTAGTGCGTCTTATTTTTATACATATCCTAATTTTAAGCTGATAAACTCCGTGATAATGAAGTTTTTGCATAGTTCGTTGCTGGTTGGATCCTTATTGTTTGCATTTCAGTCTTTTACACAAAAAGTAGTGTACTCCGAGCCGGAACGCGATGAATCGCGCCGGATGAACTTCGAGGTAATTGGTAAAGTATCGGGGAATTTCCTCATATACAAAGAAAACCGCTCCAGGAACTATATCGGCGTTTATGACAACGATATGGTCCAGGTTGCCCGCGAAGAACACGATTACATCCCCAACGACCGCCTGATTAACGTGGATTTTATCGCTTTTAATGATTATGCCTACATGATCTACCAGTACCAGAAAAGGAATGTGGTGTACTGCGATGCCGTTAAACTGGACGGCCAGGGCAAAAAAGTGTCGGACGTGATGCCGCTGGACACCTCGCACATCTCCGGGGTGGTGAGCAACCGTATCTATTCGATGGTGAACAGCGAGGACAAAAGCAAGATCATGGTCTTTAAGGTCAATTCGCGCAACAAGTCCAATTATATTATTACCACCATGCTGTTCGACGAGAAGCTGGAGCTGAAAAAGCGTACCCGCCTGCCCATGCCCATGGAGGAGCGCTATGATTACCTCGACGAGTTTACCCTGGACAATGACGGCGACCTTGCTTTTGTAAAGTTTACCCGCAACAGCAATGACAATATTACCAAGGCGTCCCTGGTGCTCAAGCCCGCCCAGGGGGATGAGTTCTTGAGTAACGACCTGGCCCTGGACAATATCTTTCTCGACGAGTTGCACATCAAGGCCGACAACGCCAACAAGCGCTATTTCCTGACTTCGTTCTACTACAAGCAGAAGCGGGGGAATATTGAAGGCTTTTCGTTTTATGTATGGGACAAGCCCTCGGCTAATTTCCTGATGAGGAACAACCTGGTGCTGGGCGAAGAGCTGCGCCGCGAGGCCCGCGGGGAGTCTAATATCAAGGCTGCCTTCAATGATTATTTTATCCGCAACATCATCGTGCGCCGCGACGGGGGCTTTATCATTAGCAGCGAGGCGTATTATACCACCTCGCGCTTTAATAACTGGAACCGGTGGGATTACCTCTTTGGCTCACCTTATTACTATTCTTCTTACGACTATTATGCCTATTCACCGATGTTCAATAGCTGGTATTGGCGCACCCGTTACAACAATAGCCAGGCAGCCCGCCATCATGCCGACAACATCACCATCCTGTCGTTCGACAACACCGGCAAGCTGGAATGGAACAATGTGATCAAAAAGGAGCAGTTTGACGACCAGGCCGGGGATTTTATCTCTTACCTGCTGATGAATACCGGCGGACAATTGCACTATATCTTCAACCGGGAGGAGAAGAGCCTGCACATTATCAATGACTTTTCGGTAAGTCCTGACGGGCAGATCAACCGTAACCCCACGCTCAAGAACCTGGATCGCGGTCATGAGTTCCTGCCTAAGTTCGGCAAACAGGTGAGCGCCAAGCAGATGATTATCCCGTGTTACTATCGTAATTACATTTGCTTTGCAAAACTGGATTTTAATTCATAGCATTGACGTGTGATTGCCCTATTTAAAGAAAAGTCGCCGGGCAATGTGGCGACCCTGTTCATCTTTGGTTTACTGATCAAACTGCCCATATTCCTGTATCCCAAGAAAGCCCTGGTGACTCCCTACGACGGTAAGTTGTACGGGGCATTTGCCGAGTGGTTGTCATCGCTGCCGACACCGTTTTTCGGGCCGATCCTGGCTTTTGTGCTAATGTATGTGCTGGCCCTGAGCATTACCAATGTGGTTAACGAATACAGAATGACGACCCGGCAGACCTTTTTGCCGGGTATGTCGTTTTTGCTGGTCACCTCGCTGATGCCGGACTGGAACGTGCTGTCAGCGCCCCTGCTGGCCACGACTCTTATTTTCTGGAGTTTCAGCAAGCTGTTCGAGCTTTATAGTGTGTCGGCGGCCAACAGCAAGATCTATAACATAGGGCTGCTGCTGGGGCTGGCGACCTTTATCTTCTTCCCCTCGTTGTTGCTGGGGGTGTGTATTATTATAGGACTGATGGTGTTGCGGCCTTTCCGCCTCAACGAGATCTTCCTGTTTATTACCGGGATCCTCACGCCGTATTATTTCTATGCCATTTACCTGTTCCTGGCCGACCAGTTTCACTGGCAGCAACTGGTACCCCCTTTCAGCATCCGCCTGCCTTACAGCCCCAACAACATCTGGCTGGCGGGTAGTGCTGTCTTCATCGGGTTGCCCTTCCTGCTGGGGGGCTATTACGTGCAGACCCACCTGCGCAAGATGCTGATCCAGGCCCGTAAGAACTGGAGTATTGTGCTGATGTACCTGCTGGTGGCGCTGGCAGTGCCCTTTTTCAATTCGCCGGACACCTTTGTCAACTGGGTAGTGGCTACAGTGCCGTTTGCTATCTTTCATGCTTCGGCCTACCTGTATGCCCCGCGCAAGTGGGTGTCGCTGGTGCTGTTTTACGCCGCGCTGATCTTCATCCTGGCTCAACAATATGTTACAAATGCCTGGCACTAAGTCAGCTTTATAAGATAAGAAAGTATCTTTGTGCCTCAATTTTCCACTATGAAATTTGGTGTAGTTGTATTCCCGGGCTCCAATTGCGACAGAGACATGCATGATGCCCTGACCTATGACCTGAAACAGGAATCGGTGATGCTATGGCACAAGGACAGCGACCTGTCGCAGTTCAGTACCGAGGATTGCATTGTGCTGCCCGGCGGCTTTTCGTATGGCGACTACCTGCGTACCGGCGCTATAGCCCGTTTTAGCCCGATTATGCAGAGCGTGATCGAGTTTGCCAATCGGGGCGGTAAGGTGCTGGGTGTTTGCAATGGTTTCCAGATCCTGTGCGAGTCGCACCTGCTACCCGGTGCCCTTCTGCGCAACAACAGCCAGCAATATATCTGTAAGAACGTATTTATAAAAGACGCTGACGACGAGATCTTTAAGATCCCTGTGGCGCATGGCGAAGGACGCTATTATGCCGACGATGCTACCCTGGACCGCCTGGAAGCCAATAACCAGGTATTGTTCCGTTATTGCGACGAGGCGGGTAATGTAGTAGGCCAGGCCAATGTGAACGGCTCTATGCGCAACATTGCCGGTATCTGTAACGAAGACCGTAATGTGATTGGCATGATGCCGCACCCCGAAAGGGCCTGTAACCCCCTGCTGGGTAATACCGACGGACGTAAAGTATTCCACAAGCTGTTCTCGCTGGTGCTGGAAACGGCTTAACGGCCGGTGTACTTTAACATCTTGGTTAGGCCTTATTGGATGAAATTTGTACCACTAAAAGACACGACGATATGAAGAAAGCTCTATTGGCTGCCCTGTTTTTCGCTATCGGCAGTATTGCCTTTGCCCAGAACCCGGTTTCCTGGTCGTTTACCAGCAAGAAAGTAAGTGATCAGGTGTACGAAGTGATCCTGATCGCCTCTATCCAGCCCGGGTGGCACCTGTATTCGCAACACCAGCCAGAAGATGCTATCGCTCAGCCAACGTCGTTCAAGTTTAATAATAATCCCCTGCTGAACTTTGACGGTAAAGTAAAAGAGCTTGGCAAGCTGGAAAAGTACCGCGACGAGAAGCTGGACGTGTCGGCTAACCAGTATAGCAACAAAGTACAATTTGTTCAGACCGTGAAACTAAAGGGTAAGGCCAAGACAGCCGTGACCGGCAAGCTGGAATTCCAGACCTGTGACGACGAGAAGTGCCTGCCACCCAAGACAATTCCCTTTACCATTGCCTTGAAATAAGTCCCGATAGATGGGTTTTATCTTTTTTTGCAGACGGATTCCCTGATGGGGGTCCGTTTTGTCTTTTATAAACTGATAGGAATGAAGCGTAACCTCTTTTTGATTGGATTTCTTTTCTCTTTCTTTTCGTTGTTTGCCCAGGATAGTACGACCGCTGTTTTTAAATGGATCGTTACCAGCAAGAAAATCGGGGGTAACCAGTATGAGCTCCAGTTTTCCACCCAAGGAGCTCCGGGCTGGCAGCTGTATGCACCCGACCAGGTATTGAGCGAAGTGCCAACCACGGAACTGCAGTTCCCTGACTCGACCATGCAGCTGGCCGGGGTCTTTGAAGTGGAAGGGGCCATAAAGAGCACTGCCAGTGCCATTTTTGAAGGCGTAACCGTAAAGATCATTGAGGGACCTTCCACCTGGAAGCAGAAGATCACGATCCAGGGAGAGGTGCCGGCAAACCTGCAGGGTACGCTATTGTACACTTTTGGAAAGGCCGATGAGTTCTATCCATCTACTGCCCAGTCTTTCAGCGTTCCGCTGGAGGGCGGGATGGCCAATACCACCCGCATTCTTATACCGTCTATTGACCTGAAAAACCCCACCGTTTCCTGTGGCGATGATGAGGCGGGGGATAAAGGCCTGGGGGCTATTTTCTTCCTGGGATTTATCGGCGGCCTGATTGCCCTGGTGACTCCCTGCGTGTTCCCGCTGATCCCGCTGACCGTTTCGTTCTTTACCAAACGGGCGGTCACCAGGGGCCAGGGGATTAAAAAGGCGCTGTTCTATGGCCTGTCCATCTTTGCTATCTACGCCATCCTGAGTACCCCCTTCCACCTGGTGGATTCCACCAACCCGGAGATTCTCAACAATATCTCTACCAACGTAACGCTGAACCTGTTGTTCTTCGCCATCTTTATCGTGTTTGCTCTTTCCTTTTTCGGGCTTTACGAAATAGGGCTGCCCAGCTCGTTTGCCAATACAGTGGACTCCAGGTCGGGCATTGGTGATTTTGCCGGTATCTTCTTTATGGCCCTTACCCTGGCTATTGTGTCGTTCTCCTGTACCGGTCCCATTTTGGGTTCGCTGCTGGCCGGTGCGCTGACCAATAACGGCGGTGCCTGGCAATTGACTGCCGGCATGTCGGGCTTTGGCCTTGGCCTCGCCTTGCCCTTTGCGCTCTTTGCTATGTTCCCCGGTTGGCTGCAGTCGTTGCCCAAATCGGGTGGGTGGCTGACGAGCGTGAAAGTGGTGCTGGGCTTCCTGGAACTGGCCATGGCCGTAAAGTTCCTCTCCAATGCCGACCTGGTGAAGCAGTGGGGATTCCTGAAGCGCGAAGTGTTTATCGGCATCTGGGTCGTCATCGGGCTGCTGATCGTACTGTACCTGCTGGGGATCCTGCGCTTCCCGCACGACAGCAAACCCAGGATGTCCAAAACGCGGTGGGCCTTTGTGGCCCTGTTTGCTGCGATGACCCTCTACCTGGTGCCGGGGGTGACCAACACCAGGGCTGCCAACCTGCGGATGATCAGCGGGTTTCCACCGCCCCTGTGCTACAGTGTTTATGATAACCCGATCAACTGCGAGCAGGGCATTGAGCCGATCCATAATGATTACGAAAAGGCGCTGCAACTGGCGCGCGAGCAGAACAAGCCGGTGCTGATCGACTTTACCGGCTGGGCCTGCGTGAACTGCCGCCGCATGGAAGAAAAGGTTTGGACTGACCCCGATGTGGCTACCATGATGCAGAACGATTTTATCCTGGTGTCGCTGTACGTGGACGAGCGTAAGAAGCTGCCCACCACCCAGCAACTGGAATACACCACCAGGAGCGGCGATAAAAAGCCGATCGTGACCGTAGGCGATAAGTGGGCCACCTTCCAGTCGGAGAACTTTGGTGCTGTGTCGCAGCCTCAATACGCCATCATCAGCCCCGATGAAAAGGCCCTGACCAAGACTAAGGCCTATACCCCCGATGCCGATGAGTTCAGGGAGTGGCTGCAGTGCGGGCTGGACGCTTATAAGGGAATGGCCCGTAAATAAAGTATGTAATTAAACGATCAACCTGCTGTTATGAGATTTCAAAGCCTCTCCTCCGTCTCCCTGGCGGAGCTGACCCAAACATTCAATGAAGCCTTTTCGGACTATTTTGTCCCCCTGCGACTTAGCGAAGAGGCTATGGCTGTAAAGCTACGCAGCGAAAGCATTGACCTGCGCTATTCTATCGGTGCTTTCGAAGAGAGCCAGCTCAAGGGATTTATCCTGCACGGCATCGATACCTGGAGCGGCCAGAAGGCCGTGTATAATGCCGGCACAGGGGTGGTACCCGCCTACCGGGGACAGGGACTTACCCGACAGCTATATGGGGCCATTGTGCCCCTGCTAAAAGCGGAAGGCATGGTGCAGCACCAGTTGGAAGTTATCGAGCAGAATGCCCCTGCCATCAGGGTGTATGAAAAAGTAGGCTTTACCCGTACCCGTTCGCTCAGCTGTTTTAAAGGAAGAGTTGAAGGAGTGGTGAACCCGGAGCTTTCTTTGGTGGAAGTAACTATTCCTGATTTTCAAGCCTATAAAGGGTACTGGAGCTTTACCCCCACCTGGCAGAACGATACCCCTGCCATTCAGCTGGCCCAGGATGTCCATAAGATCGTAGAGCTGCGCAAAGACGGTGAACGGATAGCTTATGCCATCATTGCCCCGGCATCGGGCAGGGTGAAGCAATACGCCGTGCATCCCCAGTACCGGCGGAAAGGATACGGGTTGCAATTGTTTCAGTACCTGTGCCAAGCCAACGAGGGCAGGGACGTGATCCTGATCAATGTGGATGATAGCGATACGGCTTCCCAGGATTTTTTTAAATCTATTGGCTTCCAGCGCTTTCTGGGATTATGGGAGATGAGGTACCGATGCAAGGAGGGATAAGGAATTGGGAATTAGGGGATAGGGATGAGAACACGAATGAGAGCGATCCCGATAGTAATCGGGAACACGAAGAGAACAAAGGAACGAGGATGGTTATGATTCTGATGATGGGCGCTGATTTTCAGTGGGCTCTATAATCCTGTAAATTCTTCTAATCCCCATTCCGATAGCAATCGGGACCTTGTTCAGAAATTCTCCCATAGACCCAAAACAGGAAGAAATAGGAAAGATAGACCCACATAGACCCGGGGTACTTCGCTATGCAGATTGTGTTTTAGAACTTTGTAGTGGATCAGCAACTTTGCTTATCCAAAGGAATAGACACAGGTTTATTCGTTAGTTCTTTGACATTGCGGATCTGCGGAGGAAGGGGACCTATGCTGCAGATTACTGAGATCCCGGTAATGGAGATACTTTACACTGAATTTTATTCATCACTGATCACTCATCACACATGCTCAAGGGTAATAAAAAAGCCCCGGGGAACGGGGCTTTAATTAGTCGACATTCCTAACCAACCTTCCGCGGCAAGCAATGTTTTAGTTGCGGTCAGAGATTAAGAATGTCAATAAGTTATAGAGCTATCTGCTTCTGGACCATCATCTTGCGCAGGTTGATCAGACCATAGCGCATGCGGCCCAGGGCGGTGTTGATGCTGCAGTTGGTAATGGAGGCGATTTCCTTGAAGCTCATATCGGCGTAATGGCGCAGGATGATTACTTCCCGCTGATCTTCAGGTAGTTGATCGAGCATATCCTTTACCCGGTTATGGCTTTGCTTTTTCATCATCTTGTCCTCGGCGCTCTCTTC
>DASWYM010000576.1:0-8893 GCA_036404975.1 Chitinophagaceae bacterium | reverse complement strand
GTGGGCAAGATGTGGAACTTGCTCCCATAACCTAAATACATCTATTATGACAAACGAAAACAATAACAACACAAACCATAACGAACCAAATTATTCGCAGGCCAACGACCGGATGACCTTTATGACCGACATGGACAAATGCATGAACTTCCTGGAAGAAAAAGGCTATACCGATCAGTTTCGCGTGGAGAAGAAAAACCTCGTGTCGCTGAAAGACTCCAAAAAGAAGTATAAGCCTAAGGACGTAAATGCCGTGAACTTTTATCGCTTTGAAGGGATCTCCGATCCTGATGATATGTCCATTCTCTATGCTATTGAAACCTGCGATGGTACCAAGGGTACCCTGGTGGATGCCTATGGCCACTATTCCGATGACGATACCGGTGCGTTTATGCAGGAGGTAGATATATCCAAGAAAGTTTCCGCTATCTGGGAAGGTTAACAAAAGAGGGCTGGGGATGAAAGTGTTGAGTCTTTTGCAGCCCTGGGCTTCCCTGGTGGTCAGGGGTGTAAAGAAATACGAGGTAAGAAGTTGGCAGACAAAATATCGTGGCGCGTTGTTGATACACGCCAGCGCCAAAAAGCCGTCCCGTAGGGAACGGCTTTTTTTTGAAGAAGCCGACTATTTTAAAGACCATATCGACAGCATGGACTACCTGCCTTATGGCGGCATTATCGGGAAGGTAAACCTCGTGGCTATTCATGAAACAGGATGGCTGCTGCAGCACCTGGAAGCTGATCCTTATCACCAGTGGGCACAGGAACTGGCCTTTGATGACTATTCCCCCGGCCGGTATGCCTGGCAGTTAACCGGGGCACACGAACTGGGGTATATTTTACCGTTAAAGGGAACACTGGGCCTGTGGGAATACAAAGGCAATGTGTAGACGAAAGGCAGGGGCATAGGTTGGCAAGAAAGTTGAAAACAATGTAATACAAACCAATAAAAAAAGGAGGATTACACATGGCAACAAACTTAAATCCAGCACACTCAGAAGGAAAAGTCGCAAGAGCAATTGAGGAGCAAACAGCAAAGTTACCTTCGGATGCGTTCCTGTGGGTCGGCATTGGCTTCATGGCAGTTTCCTTAGCCCTGCAAATTGCAGGCAGGCAAAAAGCCAGCAATTTTATTGGACACTGGCCCACGAACATCTTATTGATGGGCTTGTATAACAAGATTGTGAAGCTGGAAGGCCACGATTAAGATATTTATTTGGCCAATTGAAAGCAGGGAAACACAGTTTCTTATCCCTTGGATATCGCTGAGTTTCCCTGCTTTTTGTTTACTCTTCCATACAAAAAAATAGCCATGGACTGCCCATGGCTTTTCATTCAGAGTAGAGTCTTTATCTTATACCCTTCCGCTATCGGTATCTCGGTCGCGCACTATTTTTTCTTTGTAAGTCACCTTATCGGTGCGGTCGCCACCGCTACGCAGCAGGGCTACCAGCAGGAGAATAAAAACCGCGGCACCTACTACCCACACAATGGGGTTGGTGTACCATTCGGAAGAGGTTTCCTCGCTGATCGTCACCTTGGTAGTGGAGCTCGACGATTCAGTGGTTTCCGTCTGGGCCCACAGGATGGTCTGCATAAAAGTGAAAGCCATCAGGGCAATCATATATCTCACCCGGGATACTACTGTTGAAGTTTTCATAACTAATGCTTTTATGTTTACTCTATACTTTTCAACAATTGGGCCATAGCCCATCAGTAAATAGTAGATCAGAACAGGTCTTGCTGTAGAAAAAGCAGAACCCCTGCTGAGGCAGGGGTTCTGTGTATGAGTTGAGGGTAAAGCACCTAAGGTTTTAATGTGATAACCGGGCTCAGTTTGTAGCCACCGTTCTCTTCTTTTACAGACAGGGCAGCATCAAAGTCAAGCGTAAAGGTGTTCAGGGTTTCTTTCAGGTCTTTATCGATCTTGATCTTCAGGCCCGAGCTTTCAGCCGACGGTGCCTGCAGGGGATACTCGGTGCCGTCAACCACTACCGAGTTGTTGGGGCCCAGCACAAAGCGCACTTCTTTTAAGAAACCTTCGGGAACCTCATCCTGGGCAATGACGGTGGTCACCCCATCCTGGTAGTCCAGCAGGTTGTACACGCTATCCTTGGTATCGATCCGCGTCCAGGCAGCGTCATCATCGATCTTCAGGTGCACTTCGCGGATGTCCACGTTTACTTCCTCGTAGTTGATCGGATTGTCGGTTAGCAACAGCTGCACCGGCACGGTGCGGGCATCTTTTTTACACGAAAAAAGCAGCAGTGAACAGGCCAGGGCTGCCAGGGAGAGAGCTTTTGTTTTCATAGATTGATTCAGGTTTGCCACCAAGGTAGGGTGTTTAACACAGGCAGAAAATAGGCTCGTATGAAATCGGGCAAAACTACTTTTGGCCCCTTCTCCTTCCTTCGTACCCTTACTTAGTAAAACCGGTCGCCCGGGAACAGAAAGCCTGTAAAAGTTACCTGTGGAAAAGAACACAGCGGTGCAGGCAGGAATGTTCAACGCGGCTAGGGAAACAAACTGCCGCGGCAGTTTGGCAATGTCTTACCAACTGCTGTAGGGCAGCTGGTAAGAACATCTTCTTCAGGCCTTTCCGCATGCAGTCCAACATGGAAACAGAACGCGTTTCATTTTGCCAATAAGTGCCGGTAATTAGTGTTGTGAATCAGGTTTTGCTCATCTTGTAGAGGACAACCATAACAGCGATGAGGATTACGAGGACGGCATCAGTAAGCTTATACTGATCCATTTTCTGGGTCATTTTCTTTAGCAGGTTCATAGGGGATATCGGTATTAAAGACGACAAAATACGGCTTAGATCCGAAAAGTCAAAGCGGGAACAGAGATTTTCGCTCGTAAAGCCCGTAGCTAATAGTCCAGGATCCACAGTAAAGTCATTAGGTCAATAAGTCATTGAGTCATCTGAACTCTCCTAATTTCCAATCCCTTTTCCCTAATTCCTCCTCGTTCGAGGGGGGTATAACCCATATATAACCCATATACAACCCATATATAAGCCATATATAAGCCATATCTTAAAAGGTATGGGTTATATATGGGTTGTATATGGCTCAAATATGGCTTGTATATGGGTTGAAGAGGTCTTTTAATGGGCGTACAGCAGCTGGGAGGAGGGCTACAAACCCTGTTTGCTCTTATTTTCCGTACTTACTGTACATGATCAGAACATATGCTCAAGTCATTACCTTTTGTAGGAAATAGGGAATATCCGGGAAGGACAAGCGCAATTGACTGTAAAGTAGCGGAGCAATGAATAGCCTAAGGCGAGGCCTCAGTGCTCTTGTACATAATCGCTGGCGCAAAACAAGAGCATTCTTGCGGGGGGCTGCCGGTTTCGTTTTCACTGGACTATGTTACCAGGCATACAAATTCGATTTACTGGCCTGGTGCTCTGTGAGCAGCTGAATAACCCTGTGTCGAGTCTATCTCGCCAGGATTGCTTCCGGCAAATGCAAGATCCTGCCTCTATACCTCGTAGAGGAAGAAAGGGTATTCGTAACCTGCCTGCAACAGAATGGGGCGGGCAACATTGAACACCTTTACGCCGTTGGTTTCTCCCTCCAGGGTACCCACGTGTGCATGACCGTGGAAGGCTGCGGAAACACCCCTGCGTACCAGCGGTTCGGCCAGGCGCGAGGAACCCAGGAAGGGGAAGATCACTTCCGGTTCGCCCACCACCGTTTGCTTAATGGGGGAGTAGTGAAGCACGGCGATCTTGGTAATGCCTTCGTTTTCACCTTCCAGGCGGGCCAGGGCCCGTTCGAGGTGCAAGGCTTCATCCACCGCCTCCTGCACAAAGGCCTTCATGGCACCCTCGCCAAACATAGAGAGCATGTGGTTGTCGAAGCCACCGCCAAAGCCCTTGACTCCTGCAAAGCCCACGTTATTAATTACGACCGATTCACCGTCCAGCATGTGCACACCTTCCTTGAGCATGATCTGGCGGATCAACTTATGCCTTCCTTTTTCGTAGTCGTGGTTGCCCAGCACTGCTACCACTGGGATAGTACAACTCTTGAGTTCATCGGCCAGCACCTGGGCTTCGGTTTCGTCGCCCGTATCGGTGAGGTCGCCACAGATCACCAGCACATCGGCCTGCCGGGAAGCTTCCTTAAATAAATCCGTCCACTTCCCCTTATCCGTTTCCCTGACGTGTACGTCGCCAATGGCGGCGATTCTCATTTTTTGTGTTTCTTCTGCCATAAGTATTACACGGTTTTAATGGTCACCACCTTGTAATCCCAATCTTTTATGTCTATCTGGTATTGGGTCTGATCAATTATGGGGCCACGACACACCCTTTCCACTGCCGGCGGAATATCGTACTGCTGCTGGGCGCGCATCATCAACTCATCGAACACCCAGCGGGGAATGATGTCATGAAAGTCGGAGGGATACACAAACTGAAACATAATGAGTTGTGCCAATAGGATGTGCCAATGCGGGTCCATGCGTTGCATGAGCCGCTTCCAGTCGAGGTTCTTGCCCTGCTTAAGCAGGACGTGGTTCACGTCGGCGCCATCAAAGCGTTCGCGGTTTTGCACGTACAGCTTACAGAAGATCAACTCTTCAGCCGGAAGCATGCGCACCTTGCAGCCCACGAATTCCATTTCCGGGGCATGTTGCAGCCAGGTGTCGTCTACCCTGCAGATGTTGTTTACCGTGTCGAAGATGATATCGATAAAATACTCGCCCTTGAATACTTTGGCCAGCCAGCGCACATCGGTCAGCTCGGTCTGGTAACCTTTATCGCCAAAGAACTTGAGGATCTTGGGGTATTCGGATGGCTTGCAGAAGATATCTAAATCCTTGGTGTCGCGGTAAATGCCGGTGTACTCGAACATACAAAAGGCACCACCCAGCATAAATTCGGCACCGCTTTCTTCCAGTAATTCCAATGCTTCTTTATAGAAGGCATGCGCTTCTTTTCTTTGCTCTTCCGTTACTATCATATAGTCAGTTTAACTCCGTTCATTCGTTACTTTTCCAACCCTTAAGATTAAAAAGGCAGCTTTGATGGAAAGCTGCAGTAGAAATAATCAAAATAACGTGCCAATATGGTAGAGCGGACGCCCGCTCCCGGCACGGGATTATGGCTGTCCAAACCCTATTTTCTTAGGCACTTAAGGCGAACTGGATATATATAATCGAATTCTTCTCTCTGTACGCGGGCTCAGGCCGCCTCACTGCTGCTTTGATCTTTGGCAAGATGAAAACTTTGGTGCTGGGCCGGTATTTCGATATTGCGGAACTCCCTGAGCTCCAGGCGTGCGGCGAAGGCCTGCTGCACTTCGTACTCACCGTGTACCAGGAAGATGGTTTTAACCGCCGCCGGGTCCTGGCTGCCCAGGAAGCGCGCCAGGTCGTCGGTGTCGGCATGGGCACTCATGCCCTGCACCTGGCTTATTTCCAACGCCACTTCGCAGGTCTCGCCAAATAGGTCCACTTCCTTGGTGCCGCTTAATAACTGCTTACCCAGGGAGCCCGGACCGCAATAACCTACCATCAGTACGGTGTTCTGGGCGTTGCCGATACAGCTGTTGATATGGTGGCGCACCCGGCCGGCATCCGCCGTGCCGCTCGCGGATATGATTACACAGGGTTCTTTATATTCTACGAGCTTCCTCGAGTCCTCTACGCTTTCCACATACTTCAGCCCGGGAAAGTGGAAAGGGTCATCGTCGATTTCCATCACCTGCTGCAGGCGCTCGCTGAACAGGTGCTTATGTTTTTTAATGGTCTCCGTGGCTTTGAGGCTAAGCGGGCTATCTACAAAGTAGAGCAACTCCGGCAGTCGCTTCTCGAGGCTTAATTGATTGAGGGCATAGAGCACTTCCTGCGTGCGGCCTACACTGAATGCAGGGATAATGAGCTTGCCTCCCTTCTCCAGGCAGGTTTTGTTGATCCACTTCCGGAGGCTTTTTATGGTATTAAAGGTCAGCTCATGGCGTTTGTCCCCATACGTGCTCTCGAGGATAATGTAATCGGCTTGCGGCACCTCTGACGGCGGCTGTAGCAACACAGACTGGTAGCGGCCCACATCGCCGCTAAACAGAATCGTAGTTTCTTTACCGTCTTCCTGCACCTTCAGGTAAATGGCAGCACTGCCCACCAGGTGTCCGGCATTGGTGAAGAGCACTTCCACATCATCGGTGATGATGGTCCACTCGTCGTACTCCACGGTTTCAAACAGCTTCATTGTTTCAGTCACATCATCGGCGGTGTACAGGGGCTCGTAAGGGGGCAGGTTTTTAGCCGCCCGTTTTTTATTGATACTATCAGTTTCATAGGTCTGTATTTCGGCACTGTCGGTCAGCAGGATCTCGGTAAGATCACGGGTGGCTTCGGTGCAATAGATAGGACCGCTAAAGCCTTCCTTAACCAGTTTTGGGATGAGGCCCGAATGGTCGATGTGGGCATGTGAAAGCAGGAGGACATCTACTTCGGCCGGGTTAAAGCCGAAGCTGTCGTTTAGCTCCCCGGTGTTGTCGCCCAGGCCCTGGAACATCCCACAGTCCAACAGGATTTTCCTGCCATTGTCCAGGGTCAATAAATGCTTGGTGCCTGTGACCGTACGGGCCGCACCATGAAAGGATAACTTCATAGCCATTAATAGAGCCAATTTCGTACCTGTAGTGGAAACGGAGCACGGTTGGGCGAAGACGGGGGCATGTGTATAGGGTTCTCTACAATTGAGCGGCCTGGAAAAGAAAAAGCCCTGCAGGGCAGGGCTTTTCGGTATGTTGTAAGGAGGCCGATTAATAGCGGTAGTGTTCCGGCTTGTAAGGACCTTCCTTGGTGATGCCGAGGTATTCCGATTGGGCAGAAGTCAGTTCGTCCAGCACCACACCAATTTTGGAAAGATGCAGGCGGGCCACTTTTTCATCCAGGTGCTTGGGCAGCACGTATACTTTGTTCTCGTACTTGTCACCATTGGTCCACAGCTCGAGCTGGGCCAGGGTCTGGTTGGTGAAGGAGTTACTCATTACAAAGGAGGGGTGACCGGTAGCGCAGCCCAGGTTCACCAGGCGGCCTTCGGCCAGCAGGATGATGTCTTTACCATCTACATTGTAGATGTCGACCTGCGGCTTCACGGTGTCTTTGGTATCTCCGTAGTTCTCGTTCAGCCAGGCTACGTCGATCTCGATATCGAAGTGACCGATGTTGCACACAATGGTTTTGTCCTTCATCAGCTTGAAGTGTGCGCCGGTGATCAGGTCGCGGCAACCGGAAGCTGTTACTACGATGTCGGCTTCTTTTACAGCGTCGATCATTTTCTTTACTTCGAAACCATCCATGGCAGCCTGCAGGGCGCAGATAGGATCGATCTCGGTAACGATCACGCGGCAACCGGCACCAGCCAGGGAAGCGGCAGAACCTTTACCCACGTCGCCATAACCACCTACCACAGCTACCTTACCGGCCAGCATTACATCGGTGGCACGGCGGATGGCATCCACCAGCGACTCTTTACAGCCGTACTTGTTGTCGAACTTCGACTTGGTCACGGAATCGTTTACGTTTATGGAAGGAACCGGCAGGGTGCCTTTGGCCATACGCTCGTACAGGCGGTGTACACCGGTAGTGGTTTCTTCGGAAATACCTTTTACGTGCTGTACCAGCTCGGGATATTTGTCCAGCACCATGTTGGTCAGGTCGCCACCATCGTCGAGGATCATGTTCAGCGGACGGTCGGCAGCGCCAAAGAACAGGGTCTGCTCAATGCACCAGTCGGCTTCTTCCAGGGTCTGGCCCTTCCAGGCATACACACCGATACCGGCAGCGGCAATGGCTGCAGCGGCGTGGTCCTGGGTAGAGAAGATGTTGCAGGAGCTCCACTTTACTTCGGCACCCAGTGCAACCAGGGTTTCAATCAGCACCGCGGTTTGAATGGTCATATGCAGGCAGCCGGCAATACGGGCTCCCTTCAGGGGTTGGCTCGCTCCATACTCGGAGCGCAGGGCCATTAGACCGGGCATTTCGGCTTCTGCCAGGCGAATTTCTTTACGTCCCCACTCAGCAAGGCTCATATCTTTCACCTTGTAAGGCAACTCGAAGTTGATATTGGAACGGGAAATAGAGGTTGTAGACATTTACTAACTTTTTTTAGTGCGGCAAAGGTATGATTTTACAGGTTAATAAGGGGTAGTAAATAGAGAAGGCTGACTGAATAAGGTAAATCATAACTGGTTGATTTATAGTCATTGTTGATCTGATGAGCTATGCGTGCGGAAAGTATAGCCCAGCTAATGATCGCCTCTTCCTTTTACTTATGTGGGAAGCTTTTGTGTGTTTTTATGATTTTAGTTAAACGAAACCTGTACGAAGGAAGAGGCTTGGGCTTGCAAAATGTGTCGATCATTAATCCCTGTTCCGGTGTTTCAATCATGTTAAGTGGCAGAGGGAAATACTGCTTACATTTATTACTCTATCTTTCGAACATGATTTGGAAACTATTCGCATTGGCTTTCCCGATGCTGTTGGGTAGCTGGTGTTCGGCCCAGCAGTTTGGCGGCTTTCCACCTTCGTATAAATGGAAACAAATCAACACCGATACAGTACGGGTGATCTATACGCCCGGCGCCCGCAGGGAGGCACAACGCATTGCGACTATCCTGCACCGGATGGCCGATGCCGCCAACCAGCTGGGTGATCAAACCGGGAAGATCAATGTGGTGCTGCACGGCAATACCACGCTGGCCAATGGGTATGTGGCCCTGGCGCCCTTTCGCAGCGAGTACTACCTGGTGCCGGGCAGCAATCCTTTTGATTTTGGTAACCTGGCCTGGGCCGACCAGCTGGCAGTGCATGAATACCGGCACGTTCAGCAGTACAACAATTTCAACAGGGGCCTGAGTAAGGCTTTTGG
>DASWYM010000575.1:0-3271 GCA_036404975.1 Chitinophagaceae bacterium | reverse complement strand
AAAAGAGCCGCCGGGAGCGTCAATACAGGATCCTGCAACAGGCAGGAGCCGAAAACGGCCTCTCCTTCACCAGCCAGGAAAAGATCGCCGGCGGCCTCATGGGCTTCGATAACCTGGGAAAGGTGCTGCTGGTGCTGCAGTTTGACGGCAAGCGTCCTTCGTGGCACACCATCCACCTGGCCAGTGTCAGCGCCTGCACCGTTTTTACCGCCTACAGCGTCCAGCCTACGGCCGTAACGAATCTTTATTCCCTCGGCGAGTCGGTGGAGGAGGTGGTGCTGCAGTTCGAGTTCACCGATGGCCGGCCGCCGGCCGCTATTCCCTTTTACCATGTGCGGCACCACCCGGTGGCCGCCCTGCCGGAGCTGGAACACAAGGTGCGGAGCTGGCAGCAATTCCTCTCGAAGCTGCTGGAACAGGAGCACCTGGACCGCGCCTGAAAGAAGCCATGATGGAGGCTGCTCCCGGAGCGGCGGCTTTTGGGCTAAGCAGCCTCCTTATTACCGGGTGGCGCCGCGGCGCACCTGAAACCATTAAATTATTACCATTATGTGGAAGCATTTTTCTGCCCGTGCAGTCATACTGATCATTATCCTGGCCCTGAACCTTGCCGTCGCAGTGGCAGGAGGCTCCTGGCTGTGGGGCCTGCTGTTTACCGTCCCCCTGCTGGCGCTCGCCCTCAGCGACCTGAGGCAGCGGCGCCATGCCATCATGCGCAACTATCCCGTCATCGGGCACCTGCGCTATTTCCTCGAATCTATACGGCCGGAGATCCGCCAGTACTTCTTTGAGTCGGACCTCGACGGGGCACCCTTCAACCGGAGGCAACGCTCCATTGTGTACCAGCGGGCGAAGAACGAAAAGCAGACGGTGGCCTTTGGCATGCAGGCCGACCCCACCGCGCCGGGCTATGAGTGGGTGGCCCACTCGGTCTATCCCTCCCCATTAGCCGAAGAGGAGCTGCGCGTGACCATCGGCAACTACCAGTGTGCCCAGCCCTACCGGGCCAGCGTGTTCAACATTGGCGCCATGAGCTACGGGGCTCTCAGCAAAACGGCTATCGAAGCGCTGAACCGGGGCGCCCGTCTTGGCGGCTTTGCCCACAACACCGGGGAGGGCGGCATCAGCGATTACCACCTGCAGGGCGGCGACCTGGTGTGGCAGATCGGCACCGGCTATTTCGGCTGCCGCAATGCCGAAGGACGCTTTCACCCCCTGGCCTTCCGCAAGAACGCCCTTCGGCCCGAAGTAAAGATGATCGAGCTGAAGCTCTCGCAGGGCGCCAAGCCCGGCCACGGCGGCATCCTGCCGGCGGGCAAGAACACGCCCGAGGTGGCTGCCATCCGCGGTGTGACAGCCGGCACTACGGTGCACTCCCCCGCGCACCACAGCGAGTTCAGTGATGCCGAAGGGCTGGTGCACTTCCTGCAACTGCTGCGCGAGCTCTCCGAAGGCAAGCCCGTGGGCTTTAAGATGTGTATCGGCGACAAAAGCGAGTTTATCGATATCTGCCGGGCGATGAGCCACACGGGTATCCTGCCCGACTTTATCTCCATCGATGGGGCCGAAGGGGGCACGGGTGCAGCGCCCCTGGAGTTTACCGACCACCTGGGCATGCCGCTGTACGAAGCGGTGGCCTTCGTGCGCCAGAGCCTCGACCACTTCGGGCTGTCGGAGCACGTGAAGATCGTGGCGGCGGGCAAGATCATTACCGGCTTCGACCTGCTGAAGGTGATAGCCCTCGGCGCCTCGGCAGTCTACAGCGCCCGGGGCATGATGATGGCCCTGGGCTGCATCCAGGCCCTTATCTGCGACAGCGGCCGCTGCCCCGTCGGTGTGGCCACACAGGACCCCGCGCTGGCCAGCGGCCTGGACCCTGCCGACAAGAGCGTAAGGGTGGCGAACTACCACGCCAAGACCCTGGCGGCCACCCGCGAGATCATGGAGGCCTGCGGCTTCAGCAGCCTGGAGAAAGTGTCGCCCTCGCGGTTCTTCCGCCGGGTAAATGAGCAGCAAACCAGGAGCTTTGAGCAGATCTACTTTTCGCACGGTGACAGCACGGCCGCTCCCCGGCTGAAGAGCCTGCTCAATTGACCGGCCGCCCGTGCGGCAGTGACATAAAAAAACCCCGCAGGTGCGGGGTTTTGATTGGTTAGTTCAGCGACGGCTCGGCAAGCTTTTCCCGTTTGAGGGAAACATCCTTTTTAACTGCCAGCCGGGGCTTGCTCTTGTCGAGCGAGCGGCCGGTAGCCAGGCCAATGACGAACACCGCGATGCCCACTATGCCGGCGGCAAAGATCACGTCGCCGACAACGCGCATCCAGCGCAGGTTCTGCATGAGGGGCTGCTGCAGGAACTCGGCCGAACGGGCATACCACATGCCTTCTTCCACGGAAGCCATGGTCTGCAGGACACCGATCGGCAGCACGCTCAGCACCACCATGGCCAGCAGGCCGATATTGATGCTCCAGAATGAGAACTTCATCAGGCCGTTCTTCCACTCGTATTTATTGTACAGGCCGCGGAGCACAAAAAGCATCAGGCCGATTCCCAGCATGCCGTATACCCCGAAGAGGGCGGTGTGGCCGTGCACAGGAGTGGTATTCAATCCCTGCATATAGTACAGGGCAATGGGCGGGTTGATGATAAAGCCGAAGATACCGGCACCCAGGAAGTTCCAGAAAGCCACGGCAATAAAGGAGTAGATGGGCCACTTGTACGCCTGCAGCCACTCGGTGGACTTGCTCAACTGGTAGTTGCTGTACGCCTCAAAGCCCAGGAGCACCAGGGGCACTACTTCCAGGGCGCTGAAGGTGGCACCCAGCGCCAGTACGGCGGTAGGCGTACCGGAGAAGTAAAGGTGGTGGAAGGTGCCGAGGATACCACCCGCCAAAAAGATGATGGTGGCCAACAGCACGCTCAGCGTGGCGGTCCTGATCTTCAGCAAGCCCATACGCACAAACAGGAAGGCCGACACCACGGTGGCAAATACTTCGAAGAAGCCTTCCACCCACAGGTGCACTACCCACCATCTCCAGTATTCGGCAATGGCCAGGTGGGTCTGGCGGCCCCACATCAGGCCGGCCCCGTAGAACAGCGCAATGGCGGTGGAAGCGATCATGAACATGATGAGCAGGTTGCGGTCGGCGGTCTTTGCCCTGATAGCGGGAGCGATGGCGCGGTACATCAGGGTGAGCCACAGCCACAGGCCCACAAAGAGGAAGAGCTGCCAGAAGCGGCCCAGGTCCACGTACTCGTAGCCCTGGTGGCC
>DASWYM010000574.1:0-3558 GCA_036404975.1 Chitinophagaceae bacterium | reverse complement strand
ACGACTGCACATCCGACTTGCTCCGCGTATAAGCAGGATTATAGTTGACCTGCAACTGTGAACGCTCGCTCAGTGGCTCGGTATAAATAAGGTTGGCGGATAATTGCAGCCCGCTGCTGCTCTGGTCGGTAAAGCGCCGCTGCTCGCTGAAATCGCTCCCGAAACGCGACGTCTCGTTCACTATGTAGGTTTCACCCGCCCGCTTATTGTAGGCCGTGTTTAGACTGGCGGTAAACGAGCGCCCCCTCTTCTCAAAGGACTGGCGGTAAAGAATCGTATTATTCAGGTTATTGCCGCTGCGGTCACTCTCCCGGTGGTTAATGATATTGCTATAGATCCGCTCGGTGCTGTCGATCACCCGGTAGCGGATAGCCCTGCGTTCCCGCTCCGAGATATTGTCCTGGAAGCTCAGGTTGGGTGTAATGATGAGCTCCTTGCGGGGGGCAATGCGGTACTCCAGCCGCAAATTGATCCGGTGGTTATAGTTATCGCCGTCATTGCTGTTCGTATCCCTTAGACTTTGCACCCTGTCCGAATAGTATTTGCGGTCCTGCTCTTCGTATGCCCGGTTGCGCGTATTATTGAACAGGTAGCTGCCCGTCACGGTGGTTTTTGATCCCCAAAGGTCGCTGAAGTTGATGCCGGCCGCGTGGGTAGTATTGATCCCATTCTGCTGGCCCACCAGGAAGTTGCCGCTGCTGCCAAAGTTGTTGTTACCACCATAGGTGCGGTTACCGCCCCCACCGGACCGGCCACTGCTGCCGCCCCGGGAGCTGCGGCTGGCGCCACCGCCCCGGTTGTTGGCCGTCACCCCCAGCAGGTCCTGCATGGCGAAGTTCTGCTGGTTAACGTTGTTGAAGTTCCCCACTACCGATATGCGCCGGTCGCCCTTCAGAAAGGTGGTATTCCCCCCCGCCGAATAGCGGTTGTCGGTCCCATAGCCGCCGTACACCCGACCAAACTGGCCGTTGCGCATATTGGCCTTCGTAATAATATTGATCTCTTTGGTGGTATTGCCGTCATCTATACCGCTCAACTGGGCCTGGTCGCTCAGGCGGTCAAACACCTGGATTTTGTCAATGACTTCGGCCGGCAGGTTGCGCAGCGCCGCTGTGGCATCATCACCAAAGAGCTCCCGACCGTCTATGGTCACCCGCCGCACGTTCTCGCCATTGGCCGTTACCTGTCCGTTCTCCACGGTGATGCCCGGGATCTTGCGCGCCAGGTCCTCGGCGGAGGCATCGGGGTTTACCTTAAACTGGCTGGCATTGAACTGTACCGTATCGCCCTTTTGCACCGCCGGCGGGATACGGCCGGTAACGGTCACACCTGTGAGCTCCTGCGACGTCCGCCTCAGCGTGACCGCCCCCATAAACACATTACCGCTTTTCACCCGCACCACACGGTTCAGGGTTTCATAGCCTACCGAGCTGGCTGTCAGGCGGAAAGAGTCCGGCACCAGGCTGGAAAACCGGAAGCGCCCTGTTGGGTCGGTAGTAGAGGTAAAGGAACGGGTGGAGTCTTTCAGGCTTTTCAGGACCACGGTGGCACCGGGTACGCCCACCTTCGTTTCCGGGTCCTGCAGGCGGCCGGAAACCGTAAACGTTTGCGCGTGCGCACTACTCAAAAACAGCGATACCAGACCGGCGAGCATTAGTTTTAGCCACATATTTCAAGGGTTTACCCAGATAAGGAGGGGTAAAGTTCCACAAAAGGACGCAAGCGGAGCAAAAGGGGAGGTTAATTAATGCTAATAAATAAAACTTATCTTGCACGCCCAAAATTTAGACTCAATATGGAATACAACAGAATCGTAGCGGTAACAGGTTTACCTGGTTTGTATGAATTGGTAAGCAGCAAAACCGATGGAGCCCTGGTGCGCTCCCTGGATGACCAAAACACTAAATTCATTTCCTCCCGTATACACAACCTCTCCCACCTCGAAAGCATTGAGATCTACACCCAGCGCGACAACGTTAACCTGGTGGATGTGTTCAGCGCCATGAAGGAAAGCAAGCAGGCCCTGCCCGATGTAAAGGACAACAAGGCCCTGAAAGCTTACTTCGAGAAAGTGTATCCCGAGATGGACTTCGACCGCGTGTATACCTCCGACATGAAAAAGATGGTAAAGTGGTTCGAAAGCCTGACCAAGAACAACGTGGACATCAAGCTCTCCGCCCAGCCGGCTGAAGAAGGCGAGGAAGGAGCCGGGGCCGATACTACCGCTGCCGCCGAGCCCGTAGCCGTGGAAGCCGCCGCCGAAGAAGAAGCGCCTGCCAAGCCCAAGCGCACCCGCAAGAAAAAGACCGACGAGCCCAAGAGCGAAGAATAAACAAAGAGATTAAAAGAGCTGAAGGAGGAAAGGAGCATACTTTACCTCCTTTTCTCTTTTCCCCTTTTTACGCTCTTCCTCTTTATTCTCCTGGCTGCCGGGCATCAAACTTGCAATGATCAGGGCACAAACCTCATTTTCTCTTTTACTCTTTAATCTCTTAGCCATGAACTACAGCGCAGACATAAAGAAACTCCCCCGGAAGTATTTACCAGAAGATTTTAAAGTAACGAACTGGGAAGGCCTTCATCCCTTCTTCGAAGAGCTGGTCGCCCGCCCCCTCCACTCCAGGGCCGACCTGGAACAGTGGCTGAAGGACCTCAGCGAACTGGAAGCTGTCATCGGCGAAGACGCCGCCTGGCGCCAGATCCGCATGACCTGCGACACCGAGAACAAGGAGTTGGAAGACGCCTTCACCTTCTTTGTGATGGAGATCCAGCCAAAGATCCAGCCCTATGCCGATAAGATCAACCGCAAACTGGTAGAAAGCCCCTACACCGCGGAGCTCGACCAGAAGCTGTACTTCACCTACCTGCGCTCTGTCCGCAAAAGCATCGACCTATTCCGAGAGGAAAATATCCCCCTGCAGGCCGAAGTGGCTGTCATGGCCCAGCAGTTTGGCGTCATCAACGGTAAAATGACTGTAGAAGTGGAAGGCAAGGAATACACCCTGCAGCAGGCCGCCAAGTTCCTCGAGAGCCACAACCGCGCCCTGCGCGAGGAAGTGTACCGCAAGATCCAGGAGCGCCGCCTGCAGGACAAGGAGGGACTGAACGACCTCTTTACCAGGCTGGTGGAGAAACGCACCCAGATCGCCAAAAACGCTGGCTTCGACAACTACCGCGACTATAAATTCGTTGACCTGGGCCGCTTCGATTACACCAAGGAAGACTGCTTCCAGTTCCACGAAGCCGTCAAGTCGCACGTCATGCCCCTCGTGGACTTTGTCTACGACCGCAAGCGCCAGGCTTTGGGCCTCGAATCGCTGCGTCCCTGGGACGTGGAGGCCGAGCCCGAAGGCATACAGCCCCTCACCCCCTTCCAGGGCGGCGAAGAGCTTGTAGCCAAGTCTATCGCCACCCTGCGCAACGTGCACCCCTTCTTTGCCGAGTGCCTCACGAAGATGAAAGAGATTGGTCGTTTCGACCTCGACAGCCGTAAGGGGAAGGCCCCCGGTGGCTACAACTGCCCGCTGCCCGAGACCGGTGCCCCCTTCATCTTTATGA
>DASWYM010000573.1:0-16170 GCA_036404975.1 Chitinophagaceae bacterium | reverse complement strand
ACTATAACCCTCCTTCCTTTTTCCTTGTAACTTTTGTAGCCGCTCCTGCATCATTTGTAGCAAACCCTTATCCAGAGCCAGTCATAATGCTTTTAAAGCAGGCCTCCTTACGCTTTCCTTTACCCCGATCAGAATTCCAGGATAAAGCCGATGGTCGGCAGTGGTGTCGAAGAACTCTCCACGATGATCTTCGGGAAGGCGTTCGATCCATCGACTCGAAGAGGCTGGCCATCGCTGGTGATAAAGGTGCCCGTCTCCAGGTTGCGATCAAAAGTATACTGGGGTAGTGTGGGCGACTTAAAGGCCGTCCAGTTCTGTATGTCGATGAACAGGTCGAGCGCCACCTTGCGGAAGTTCCACTTCTTGTCCACGCGGAAGTCGCTTTGCTGGAAGTTACCCAGGCGCAGCTCATTAAAGCGGTCGTAGTCGAGAATACCGCTACCATAGGTGGCGTAGTTTTGGCGGCTGGCCTCCTCGTCAAAAGGCGTATAAGGCAGTCCGCCCTGGAAGCGGTATTTCAGGCCCAACTCCCAGTTGCGCCCTAGTTTATAGCCCAGGGTAAAGCTGAATAGGTTGCGGTTGTCCCAGGCGCTGGGCAGGAGTTTTCCGTCCAGCCCGCTGAAGCGGGAGAGCACATAGGTATAGCTCACAAAGCCGAAGAGCCGTTTGGTCAACTTTTGCTGGGCAAAGAACTCCACGCCGTAGGCCTCGCCTTCGCCGGACGATACAATCGGTTCATTGCCCACCGAGGTATAATCGGCTCCCAGGTTGTTGAGGCTGATGCCTTCGCGTAGCGATACCGGCACACCGTTATAGGCTTTGTAAAAGCCCTCCAACGTGAACCGCAGGCTGGACTTGGGCAGGAATTCCACCCCCGCCACGTAATGGTTGGTGCGGATATAATCCGCGCCCTTGTTGATGAAGACTCCCCCCTGCTGAAAGCCCAGCACCGTATAGGGCGGCAGCTTGGTGTAGCTGCCTGCCGAAGCATTGAGGGTCCAGCCCGGCGCCAGCCCGTAGCTGAGAGCCACGCGGGGCGAGAGGTTTCGCAGCGGGTTGCCCTCCCCGTTAAGAAAGGAGTTGCCATCACCCCTGATCCCGGCATTCACACCCAGCCGGTCGTCCAGGAAACGATGGCCCACCTGCAGGTAGGCACCGTAACGGAAGAAATCTACGTCGGTGTTGTAGCGGAAAATGTCCGCCGGTTGCACCACGTTGCCTGCCTCATCGCGGATCTCGGCACGGCGACGGAAGAAGTTATCGTTGAAGTAATCCACGTACTGGGCGGTGAGCCCATACCCTACCTTCCAGCCGGAGGCCGTCTGGCTCACATCCAGCCTCAGCTTGTTTTCCGTTTCCCGCGAGTCGGTTTTCAGCCGCAGGCCCGAGGGGACGCCCTCTTTGTTGCCGTCCCACTTCTCCAGGGCGTTATCCAGCGTATTGCGGCTTAGGGCCAGGGTCAGCGTGCCGCTTTCCAGCGACCTTCTCCAGGTTCCGCCCACCGTATAGTTCCACTGGTTGATGGAGGGAACGTTATCAAGGATATAGTACTTGTCCAGCGTCGGCTTGTTGATGGTACCGAACCTAAACTGGTCGATGGCACCAAGGCCAATAAAGGAAAAGGTATTCTTTGCATCGGGCTGGTACGAGAGCTTGTACTGGAAGTCGTAATAGTCGGGACGGATGGGCAGATCCAGGGCTTTGAACAGGAACTGCAGGTAGCTTCTCCGCGCCGAAGCCAGGAAGGTAAGGTTGCGCGCGGCATTGACCGGCCCGTCAAGGGTTAGGGCCAGTTCCGATCCGCTCAGGCGCACATTGCCTTGCACGCCCTGGGTATTGCCGGTCTTTTGCTTAAAGTCGAAGATGCCGCTCAGGGCGTTGTCGTACCGCGCATCAAAGGCACTGGTGCTCACCCTTACGTCCTCGATGAACGACACGTTCAGGATGCCCAGCGGACCACCCGCACTTCCCTGGGTGGAGAAGTGGTTGATCACCGGCACTTCCACCCCGTCGAGGTAGTACACGTTCTCATACGGCGCACCGCCGCGGATGATGATATCGTTGCGGTAGCCGTTGCCGATCCCGTCCGACCCCGTAATGCCGGGAAGCGACTGCACGGCGCGGCTGATGTCGAAGTTAGAGCCCGGGTTGCTCTTGATCTCTTCCGTGGTCAGGCGTTGCACACTCAACGGCGTTTCTATGGAAGTGGCCCTGGCCGTTCTTCGGGTGGCCGCCACGGTCACATTGCCCAGCGACACTGAGGAGGGTTGCAGATCAAAGGACACTTCGTTGATGTTACCGCTCGAGATGGGCACGTTGTACTTTGTCTGCGCCTCGTAGCCTACAGCCGTCACGGTAATGGAATAAGCGCCCGTCTGCAGGTCGGTGAGCGTATAGTGGCCCAGGCTGTCGGCAGTTGTACTGCGCCCCAGCTGGTCGATGCTCACGGTGGCAGCGGCAACCGGGCGGTTGTTCACCGCATCGCGGACCACGCCATTGATCGCGCCCCTATTCTGGGCAAAAAGGGTACTGGTAAGGATCTGCAAAAACAGGAGAAAGAAAAATCGTTTGCCCATGAAACGGTAATTGAGTATAAAGGTATTGGTAAAGGAGTAAAACACTTTTGAAGGCTAAAGGTTCAACAAACCTCCCCCTACTTTTGCACGTCATTAACGACAAACCACCCATCCACTTCCCTTTCCGCAGTAGTGTGAATAATACTAACTTTAAGAAGGTACGGCAGCCCATCATCTATCGCCCGGGTCCCGAATACTGGCATCACTCCAAACAGCCTTCTGTATGAACCATCGATCCTTCCTCAGCAAAGCGCTCCTGGCTACTGGCTTTATGGTCATGTTATTCACCGGAGTCCATGCCCAGCATGCCAATTGCACGCTGAAGCCACCGGTCATCACCATCGACTTTGGCAGCGGCCCCGTGCCCGATGTCAATGATGCCCCCATGCCCAATTATGGACTCGTCCGGAATTCCTGCCCCGAGGATGGCTTCTATACCTACACGGCTGCCACCTCCGATTGCTTTTACGGCGACTGGTTCACCTTACCCGAAGACCATACTCCAGGCGACCACAATGGCAATATGATGCTGATCAATGCCACCCCCCTGGGCGGCCTTTTCTTCCACCGGGTGCTCGAAGGCCTGAAAGGCGGTGCTACCTATAACCTAAAAGCCTGGATGATGAACGTGTGCCGCATCCGGGGCGGCTGCCCGCCCCTGCCGCCCAACATCCTGGTCCGGCTGACCACCCCTTCGCGCCAGGTGGTGCTGCAGGTGCTGACCGGGCAGCTCGAGCAGAAAGCATCGCCCCGCTGGGACTCTTACGACGCCTTCTTTACCCTGCCGGCCGGCGAAACCTCCGTAGTGCTCACCATGGTGAACACCACTACCGGCGGCTGCGGTAACGACTTTGCCCTCGATGACATTACCATCCGCGAATGCGTAAAGCCGGAACCCCCACTCACAGACCTCGCCAAACGGGCAGGACAGGCGATTCGGCAACAGGTAGCTTTGAAGAGGAGCGAACAAAAGCCTGCACCCCGGCAGGAGCCCTCCTTTAAGCCTGCCAGCAGGACTACCCGGGTGCGGCAGCGGGAAGCAGAAAAAGATATACCTGTAGTGAACCGGCCGGGTATAAAACCGGTGACGTCCCGACCAATCCCCACCGTACTGACCACGAGGGAAAACCCACTGGTCAGGCAAATTGAAATCCCCGCGGGTGAAATAAAGATCGACCTGTACGACAACGGGGTGATGGACGGCGATACAGTCAGCGTGTACCACAACAACGAGCTGGTGATTTCCAGGGCCCAGCTTTCGGAAAAGCCGGTCACCTTCCGCCTCCGTGTCGATGCCGGGCAGCCCCGCCACGAGCTGATCATGGTAGCCCATAACCTTGGGTCCATTCCCCCCAATACCTCGCTGATGATCGTAACCGCCGGCGACCAGCGCCACGAAGCATTCATCTCTTCCTCGAAGCAGAAAAATGCCAAAGTAGTGATCAGCCTGAAGCAGTAGCCAACCTAGCTACGCTTTTTAAAAGGTCCGGGAACACCCCTGCCACGGTCACTTTCTTTGCCTTTCCAGGCACTTAAAAGAAGGTCCCTCTATCCTTAACAACTATTTAAGATTGGTAATCAAAGCAGTAGCCGGGTGGCCCCGGCCCTTGAAATACAAGGTCAAAATAAAAGATCCGCGCTGTTCGTTCCCCTATACAGTTCTGAGAGAGGGTGTCAAGCTGAGCAATACGGCTTAAATTTTGAGTGCAATTCTATAGATTTGAACCGGTAGCAGGTCTCCTGCTGCCACCACCACTAAAAGAGCAAGCCATACAATAGACCTATGAAAAAGATATTAGGTATCCTTTTTATTGTTTTCCTCAGCGGTCTGGGCATCTTCGCCCTTGTCGTTTTCCTGGTAACACAGGGCGTCTTCGGTCCCCTGCCCTCCGTGCAGCAGATGGAGAATCCAAACCTGATGCAGGCCTCCGAAGTGCTGGCTGCCGACGGCACCCTGATGGGTAAGTACTACCGGGTGGGCGGCAACCGCAGCAACGTCGACTTCAAGGATATTTCCCCCAACGTCATCAACGCCCTGATCGCTACCGAGGACGAGCGCTTTTACCAACACTCCGGTATCGATGTAAAGGCCACCATGCGCGCCATCTTCCTGCTGGGTAAAGCCGGGGGAGGCTCCACTATCACCCAGCAACTGGCCCTGAACCTTTTTGGCGAGCGCCGCTCCTCCAACCGCGCCAGCCGCCTCATCCAGAAGATCAAGGAATACATCATCGCCCGCAAGCTGGAAGAGCGCTTCAACAAGCAGCAGATCCTGACGCTCTACCTCAATACGGTTCCCTTTGGCGATAACGTGTACGGTATCCGTATAGCCGCCCGCACCTTTTTCCAGAAAGAGCCCTCCGAGCTGAAGACCCAGGAAGCGGCCGTACTGGTAGGCATGCTGAAGGGCAACTCCATGTATAACCCCCGACTGCACCCCGAAGCCTCCAAAGGTCGCCGCAACGTGGTGCTGGGACAGATGGAAAAGCGGGCCATGCTCACGCCGGCCGAAGCCGCCCGCCTGAAGGCCCTGCCCCTGAAGATCAACTACAAAAAGCTCGACGAGAACAACGGTACCGCCCCTTACCTGCGCGAAGTGCTGCGCGACGAACTCAAAGAAGCCCTCGACGACCTGGAAAAGCCGGGTGGCGGCCGCTACAGCCTTTATGAAGACGGGCTCCGGATCCATACCACCATCAACCCACAAATGCAGGCCTACGCCGAAGAATCCGTGGCCCAGCAAATGCCTGTCCTGCAAAAATCGCTGAATCGCCAGCGCAACATCCGCACCGGCTCGGTGTGGAAGGGCCGTGAAAAAGTACTGGAAGCTGCCATGAAAGCTTCCGACCGCTGGCGCAATATGGAAGAAGAGGGACTGGAGGACGCCGATATTCGTAAAAGCTTCAAGCGCAAAGTGCCCATGAAGGTCTTTGCCTGGAACGCTAAGCGGGAGAAGGACACGGTGATGACGCCGATGGACTCTATCAAGTATCACCGCCAGATGCTGCAAACCGCCTTTATGGTGATGGATCCCCACACCGGCGCGGTGAAAGCATGGGTAGGCGGCATCAACTACAAAACCTATAAATTCGACCACGCCAGCCTGAAAACCAAACGCCAGGTGGGCTCTACCATCAAACCCTTATTGTATGCACAGGCGGTGGAAGAGCTGGGCTATATCGGTGAAACGCAGATCCTCGACCAGCAACAGGACTTCGGCGGTGGCCGCATGGTGCCCGCCACCACCAATTCCTGCCGCGGCGATACCATCTCTTTGTCCTCGGCTCTTACCTGGTCGCGCAACTGCGCCACGGCTTATCTCATGAAGCAAATAGGCCCCGAGCAGTTTACTAAGTTCCTCGAGCGCATCAGCATCCCCACCGAAGTAGACGCCCACCCTGCCATTGCACTGGGCTCCTGCGACCTGTCGCTCTACGAGATGATGTGGTCCTATACCATTTTCCCGGGCGCGGGCGTGTCTACCGAGCCGTATATCATCAGCCGCATCGAGGACCGATATGGCAACGTACTGAAGCGCTTCGACGCCGGCAAGGGCCGCAAGGAAGTGATCTCGGATGTGACCGCCTACCGCATGCACGAAATGATGCAGCGCGTAGTGACCGAAGGCACGGCCAAGGGCCTGCGTGACCGACTGGGTGCTACCGAGATGGGCGGCAAGACCGGTACGACCAACGACAATGCCGATGCCTGGTTTATGGGCTATACACCCCAGTTGCTGGCCGGTTCCTGGATTGGCTGCGACGACCGCTTTATCCGCATCGAAAGCGGGCTGGGCTACGGCGGACAGGCAGCTCGTCCCATTTGGGAAGCCTTCTTCCGAAAAGTGTACGCCAACGGGAAGCTTGGCATCGACCGGGACGCCATCATCAAAAAGCCCGAAGCCCTGAAGATCAACACCGACAGCCTGGTGCTGCAAGAACTAATGGATGCCGGCCTGTTGGGCACAGAAGAGGAACAACCGCCTATGCAGGACAATGGGGACGAATATTATAACCCCGGCTGGCAGGATCCCAGCGACGAAGGCGTGAAGCCTGCCACCCCGGCGCAGAAAGGAAAAACAGTGCCTCCCAAAAAGACCACGAATGCCCCGGCGCCCAAGATCGGAGAAGCCGCCCCGGCACCGAAGGAAGAAAAGAAAGGAATCTTCAAGAAGATCTTTGGCAAGAAGGAAGAGTGAGGAGGCGACGTGAGCCGTGAGAGGTGAGACGTGAGAGAGGAGTCCATAGTTAATAGTCTATCGTCCATAGCCGAATCTTTAAATCCAAATCATAAAACAAAACCCTCAGTACAATACTGAGGGTTTTGTTTTATACATAATGTCCAACGGTAAACGAATAAGTCTCACGTCTGACGTTTCACGTTTCACGGATGAAGTCCCTATTGCGACCACTCCGTCGGCTGGCGATCCCAGCGGTGATGCTTCAACTCTTGAAGAAGCTCCTGTGGTAGTCCTATGCCGTCACTAGTGGCGAGGTTGGCCTCCACGTTGCGCACTTTGCGCATGCCCGGGATGGTGGTAGCGATACCGGGGTTGCTCAGGATAAAGCGCAATGCCATTTCGGCCATGGTCATGCCTTCCGGGATTAAGGGGCGGAGGGCATCGGCATGCTCTACGCTGGAATGCAGGTTCTCGGGAACAAAATAGGAAGCCCGCCAGTCGCCTTCGGGGAAGGTGGTTTCCTTCGTAATGGTGCCGGTAAGAGTTCCCTCGTCAAACGGCACTCGGGCAATGACGGCCACCTCCCTTTCGCGGCAAAGGGGCAGGAGATGGTCTTCCGGTGCCTGGTCGAAAATGTTATAGATCACCTGCACCGCATCGATCAAGCCGGTTTTAATGGTCTCGAGGCTGTTGTCCGGCTCCCAGCGGTTGACGCTGATACCCCAGGCCTGTACTTTTCCCTGCTGCGTCAGTTTCCGGATCGCTTCTTTCCATTCGTCCTGCTGCGCCCAGCTATCTTCCCACACATGAAACTGCTGCAGGTCGATGGTTTCCACGCCCAGGTTCTTCAGGCTCTTTTCGGTATATTCTACTATGTAGTCCGAAGGGAACACATCCTCCAGGCTGTAGTGCGGCTTCGACGGCCACTTCCTGTTTTTGGGCGGAATCTTGGTGGCCACATAAAGCCGTTTGCCCGGGTGGCGCTGGAGGGCCTTGTTCAGGATCTCTTCGCTCAGCCCGGCTCCATAGGCCCAGGCGGTGTCGAAGAAATTGCAGCCCAATTCGAGAGCCCTGTCGAGGGATCGATTCACTTCGTCTTCTTCCGAACCGGTCCATCCTGCCATTCCCCACATGCCGTAGCCCACTTCGCTCACCTGCCAGCCGGTTCGTCCAAACTTTCTGTATTGCATACCTTCCTTATTTTGAGCAATAAATGTAAAGCAAGTCCAACATCCTTCCCTGAAGAATTTCCATTTGTTGCAGCTGGTTGCCCCTATGGCTTCCTGCTGACTCCTGCTGGTTCTATGCGCATACGCATGTATTTTATTCAGGCAAAACCCAGCCCCACCGAATGAAAAGAGCCTACATCGGGCCCTCCTTTATCATGCCTCAACCACCTCCTACAGAACCGGGGCTACGCTATAGTTGAACCGTTCCTGAACCGCTGTTGAACCGCTCCTGAACCGTATCTGAACCGCCTCTATAAAGGGCGGTTCAGATACGGAGTAGATAAGGAACAGATAAGGCACCAATAAGGAGGAATCAGGAATTAGGGTATTGGCAATAAGGCAGGAATTGGGGCCGGGAACAAGCTGTGAAATGAGTCGGTTATGGTTCTTAACTGAAAAGGAGCCATTCGGAGTCTTAAATAACTCAAACGAACTCCGTTTTTTCTTTTAGCGTTGCCAGGGGTCTGGTGTACCTGTCCTCCCCCGGGCCATTTTGGCTGAGCAGAATGGCTTCATGAAATCCTCCCGCACTGTGGCGCGGCACGGTGCCCTACTTTGGGTATCACCTGTGAGGTTGCACGTTCGATAGGTGTCGCCCGGTATGAATGACTGCTATCATTGATGATTATGAGTACAATCATTCTCAAGGCTTTTTATCCCGTCCTATCTTTTCGCCCGTTTTTGACCCATAGATAAAAAAGTAAACATCCAATGGATGGAGAAACTACTTACCTTTGGTCACCAAGAACGATTAACGATTTCATTGCTTGCTAAAACCAGTATGGTATGACCGTACGTACTATTGAATCGGTAAGTGAAATGCTTGCCTCCACGTATCCTGATCATAGGACTTTTACTTTTTATAAACAAGACGACTGTTGGTATATTGACCTTCCCGAATACCTGAAACAAGGTGGCGCCAAGGAGGACCTGCAACTAAGAGCGGGCACCGACAAGCTGCTGAAAAGGTTTGCCCGGAGTCGTAACCAGGTGACGCTGGCCATTGATACCGAGCCCTTTGAGGGGGCCGACGTGCTGGAGCTGGCTGAACTGCGTCAAGATGAGAAAGGTGGTGCCATTTACAGGATGGTCACCATCAACGGCCACCAGCATGTAGCCAACTTCTGGATCTGCGACATAGCTCTTTTCGTCTTCGGCGATATGCCTGAAAAGATCTATATCCGGGAAACTGCTCCTTTTCTCAATTAAGGGCAGCTACTGAAGTACAGCCGTGCCGGGCGACTGGATCGCACCGGCGGATTGGTGATTACCTGCCGGACTCCCCGGCAGGCCGGGTAGCTGCTGCTACACCTCCCTGCCCTGATCACCACCCTGAAACGGGTTCAGCATTATAATTGCAGTAAGAAACAGGAAGCAGTTTCCTTAAAGCATCCTGCCGTGGAACACGAAAAGATCTTACTGGGACTGGCCGGTGATGTGATGATCGGCAGAGGAGTCGACAAAGCCATCGCACAGAAGGGATACGACTACCCTTGGGGCAATGTACTGCCCCTGCTGCGCAGCACGGATATGAATATCGTTAACCTGGAGACTGCCCTCACTTACAACACCGAAGCCGTTCCGAAGACCTTTAACTTCAAAGCCTCTCCCGACAGGGTAGAGACCTTGGTGAGGGCGCGCATCACGGCCGTAAGCCTGGCCAACAATCATGTCCTGGACTATAGTGAAGCGGGCCTGCTGGAAACCCTGCGCACCCTGAAAGCGGCCGGTGTACACTATGCCGGCGCCGGTGCCGATGAAACGGAGGCAGCCCGCCCGGCCCTGGTCACCCGCCACGGTTTTTCGTTAGGCCTGCTCAGCTATACCGATAACGAGCCTGGCTGGAAAGCCGGTCCCGCGAGGCCTGGCACAAACTATGTGAATGTGGAGGACGGCCGCGACCGGCAAAGAGCGCTGGAAGCAGTGAAGCGTCTTTGCACCACAGTAGACCTGGTGGTTGTGAGCCTTCATTGGGGGCCCAATATGCGCGAAGCACCACCTGCCTCCTTTGAGGCCTTTGCCCACCAACTGTTGGAGAAGGGTGCCCGTATCATTCATGGCCACAGCGCGCACATCTTCCAGGGAATAGAACTTTACCAAGGGGGCCTGATCCTGTACGATTGCGGCGACTTCGTGGACGACTATATGGTGCACCCGGCTGTGCGCAACGACCTTTCTTTCTTTTTCCTGGTGGAGTTAAACAAACACAGGATTGAAAGCCTGCAGCTGGTGCCTGTCCTGATCAGCAATAACGCGGTTAATAGGGCTATCGGCAGCGAGGCCAGGTGGGCCCTGCGGTGCATGCAGGAACGCTCCGCCCCCTTTGGAACCCTGATCACAGAGGAGGGATTAGTGCAGGTAGCCCTGGAAAACACGCCTTAACCATATCGATCATTTAAAAACTGTACACATGTTTAAGGACCGAAAAGATGCAGCCCTGCAACTGGCCGAAGCGCTGAAAGAATACAGGAATACCAGTGTCCTGGTACTGGGCATACCGCGCGGCGGTGCCGAAACGGCTTATTACGTGGCCCGGGACCTGCACGCCGAACTTTCGCTGTTGGTGGCGCGAAAGCTGGGTCATCCAAAGAACCCCGAGTATGCCGCAGGTGCCCTGGCCGAAGACGGCTCGATCTACCTGAACCCGGACGTACGGGGTGAGCTGTCACCCGAAACCATAGACGAACTGGCCCAACAGCAGCAAGAGGAAATTGTGCGCCGCATAAAGATCCTGCGCAAGGGGGAACCCCTGCCGCCGCTGAAGAACCGCGTGGTGATCCTGGTGGATGACGGCATTGCCACCGGCGCCACGCTGTACGCGGCTATTGCCCTTTGCAAAAAGCAGGGGGCTGCCCGCATTGTGGTAGCGGCACCGGTATCGGGAAGGGATAAGAAAAGAGAACTGCTGGCTGAAGTAGACGAGGTGGTGATCTTAGAAACCCCTTCTTTCTACCATGCCGTGTCCCAAGCCTACGAATCGTTCTACAACCTGACGGATGAAGAGGCCAGGGGCTTCCTTGAACGCTGGCAAAAAGAACGCGCCACCGAGGACACAACTGCCGAAACAGAATAACTGTACCCGCCATCCTATGGGTCCTTTAATCCTGTACCAGGTTGGTTAGGGAGCCGCCACCGTGCATGCGCCTGATGGCTTCGCCAAACAGGGGGGCCGCGTCGAGCACAGTTGTCTTTTGCATTACAGACGTGCCTTCAAGGCGAAAGGGCGGTACGGTGTTGGTGACGATGATCTCCTGCAGGATATCATCAGCGAGCACTTCCGGGGCTTTGCTGCTGAACAGGCCGTGGGTGGCTGCGGCAATCACACCTTTGACACCGGCAGCCGCACAGGCCCTGACGGAGCGCGAAAGCGTGGTGCCCGTGCTGATCATGTCGTCTTCAATGATCACCAGCTTACCCTTCACATCGCCGATAATCGCATCTCCAGACACTGCGCCTTCCTTGCGGTACTTTTCTTTAAACGCCAGGGGTATGTCGCGCTGCAGGCGCTTGCTCAGTGTCTTTTGGAATCGCTCAGCCCTTTTGACTCCACCGATGTCGGGCGACATCACCACGATCTCCTCTCCCTGCAGGCGTGGCGCGAGGTAATCGATAAAGAGGTGGCGTGCTTCCAGGTTCTCGGTGGGCAGGCGAAAGGCGTTCTGGTAGGCAGGTATATTGTGCACGTCTATGGTCACGATGTGATCGGTTCCCACCGCTTCCAGCAGGGAGGCCATGTAGCGGGTAGTCACCGGTCCGCGGGACTCCGATTTCTGGTCTTTTCGGGCATAACCCAGGTAAGGCAACACGGCCGTCACCCGGCGCGCCGAAGCATCCTTCAGGGCACCGATAAAAAACAGGAGGCGGCAAAGCTTATCGTTTATGGAATGTTCGTTGCCGGCATACAGCGATTGGATAACAAACACCTCACCGTTGCGCACGCTCTCGAGGGGGCGGGCTTCGTGTTCGCCGTCTTCAAAGTCATTTTCTTCGTGCGGGCTGAGGGGCACCCCGGCAGCCCTGGCTACGCGGGCGCCAAAGTCCTGGCTGTCGTTAAGGGCAAATAGTTGGAAAGACATGAGGGTAAAATTAGGTAAGAAGGGATTAGGGATTTGGAATTAGGGATTAGGGAGAGAACTCGAATTAGAACAAATTACACGAAGAGAAGGGAAAGCGGATTATTATGATCTTTAAGATGACCACTGATCTTTACTGGTTCCTTTATATTCTAAATCCATTTAATCTTTCAAAATCCAGGTTCGGCCACTGTCCCATACACCCAAAACAGGAAGAGTTAGGAAGTATAGACCCTTGTAGGCACCCCCTACTTTTTTTGCTGCTTAGTGTTGAAGAACTTTAAATTAGAGAAGCAAAAGTCCTTTTCTATTGGCTCTTTGACATTGTGGACCTGTAGTAGAGAAGGACCTATTCTGCAGATTGATTAAGGTCCCATAATAAGTCGTGAAACTCACCACAATAGTTGTGGCTTTCACCATTCACGATTCACCACTCACCTCATTCACCCCGTTCACCACAGCCTACTCCCCTTTTTTCAAAGCTGCACGCTTCTTCCGTTTGCGGCTGACGAAGAAAAGGACAAAGCCGGAGAAAATGGTGGCGAGGCCGAAGAGGGAAAAAGCCCGCAGGAGCCAGTTGTTGAAATGATCCCGTTGCCGGTAATCCATGGTGTGCATCATCCAGAGGAAATCAAACACCCGCCACTTGTTGTTTCGGAACGACTCTACCTTCCCGTAGTCGGCCGACACATAAACGGTGGTGTTGGTAGGATGGCTGAAGGTGACGGCCCAGGCGGGCAGTGGCTTGGAGCGGTATTCGTGGTGGCCGTTCGTAGTGGTCAGGAAGGCTACGGAGGACACTTTAGGATTGCCGTTAAAGCTTTCGCGGGCAATCTGTACAGCTTCTTCCCTGCCCACTGCAAAGCGCGGAATGCCGGTCCGGGCATCGGCCAGCACGGTGTGCAGGCTGTTGCCGGAGTAGTAAGCAATACTCCAGAAGGGCTGTTGCAGTATAGTAGTGAGCTGTACGTGATGCAGTGAATCAACCGGGCGGCCGAGGTTCTTTAAAACACTATCAGGTGAGACCAGGTTGCCGGCACTCCGCAAACGGGGTACAGGCCTGCGCTGGAAGTCGCCGTGAATCTCATCGAGGTCGGTCCAGCTAAAGTAAAGTCCTCCCAGAGTCCAGAATAGAAATTGGATGCCCAGCAACACACCTAAGTAGCGGTGCAAGCGGCGAACGACTCTGTGTACGGTCCTGTTGGCCATCGCGACGGTTTAATGGCTAAAAATTAAGCAATTGCCCTCAAATGAGAGCAGATGCTCTCAGGCACTTCAGGCTTCCAGGCTTATTATGCCTGCTGATACTCATCACGAAAGACCTTGATGGGTATCATTGACCAGGACTGCAGAAGTGCATAGCTTTAAGAAAAAAGCATGATAGCGAAATTAAACCCGGAGCAGATAGACCGCTTGCTGCGCGAGGAAGTCATAGGCCGCATTGCCTGCGCTGAAGGAGGTTTTGTGTATATCGTACCGATCAGTTACGCCTATGATGGGAGAGCTATCTATGTACACTCACTGGAAGGTAAAAAGATGGAGATCATGCGCAAGAATCCCAATGTCTGCTTCGAAGTGGATAATATACAAGACCTTTCAAACTGGCAAAGCGTGGTAGTGCGGGGCACCTTTAAAGAGCTGTCGGGCGAGCAAAGAAGCAAGGCCCTGGAGTTTCTGCTGAACCGGCCTCTCCCACTTAGCTCCAGTGCCACTACGCACTTGGGAAGCAATTGGCCTTTTTACTACGACGAGCTAAAGGAAATAGGCGGAGTTGTCTTCGAAATAGAAGTAAAAGAGAAGACCGGGCGATATGAGACCTCCTCTGCCTCCCCCTACTTTGTGTGAGATCAATCCTTAAGAACAATTGCCTCAGGCATAGCAGCAGACCCGGTCAGTCCGGGATCATCCGTACGGGATGCAGGTATTGTTGCAACCAGGTACCGGCTAATACACACACCTGTTCCATAGTGCCCTTTTCCTCAAAGAGGTGGGTTGCCCCGGCCACTATTTCCAGCTTTTTAGTGCAGTGCATATGATCGAGCGCCTTTTGGTTCAGGTGCAACACTTCCGTATCTGCACCTCCTACAATAAGCAGCGTTGGTGCCTTCAGGGTAATAAAGGCTTCCATGGCCAGGTCGGGACGCCCACCCCGGGACACTACGGCTGCTATTTCAGAGCCTTCCACGGCTGCCGCATACAGGGCTGCGGCTGCCCCGGTGCTGGCACCGAAATAAGCCTGGTTATAGCCCTTTGCCTGGGGAAAAGAGTACAGCCATTCGCTCACCGCCACCAGGCGCTCCGTCAGGAGCCGGATATTAAAGCGGTTGTCGTAATCCCGGTCTTCTTCCGGTGTCAGGAGGTCAAAAAGAAGGGTGCCGAACTGCTGCTGCACCAGGTAATCGGCGACCATCCTGTTACGGGGACTCAGGCGGCTGCTTCCGCTTCCGTGTGAGAACACTACAATACCCTTTGCATCGGCAGGAATGGTTAAGTCACCACTGACCTCAATCCCGTTAGTCAGGGGAATGCCCAATGTCTTTTTAAAAAGAATGCTCATAACCTTATTTTATGACAGGCGCCCTGGCCAGTTCATTGATGTCCAGGTCTGCCTGGAAGGAAAGTTGTTCATCGATACGCTTTTCGTCTTTCTCTGCCTTGTGGAAAATAGCGGCCGGCTTACTTTCTCCCAACGCATTGAAGAAGGCAGTCACCGTACCATACACACTGATCTTGAAATGGTTTATTTCCTGCACCGAAGCGAGCAGGCAGGCATCGTAGATCTCGTGGTCCGCACAGGAACCGAGCTTCTCGTTGGCCTCTTCCACCAGAGCCTTAATTACCCTGTTTTCGCCTTCTGCAGGCATAGCGCACTGGAGAATAAAATAGTTGACCATCTCCTGCTCGTGATGCCTGATGTATTCGAGGTACTGGTTCAGGATGTGGCGAAGCTTTGGAGAAGTAACCTGTTGTATCCATCCCGGCAAGACCTCGGCCAGGTGTTTTTCCCCTTCCATGATCCGGCTTGTTTCCAGGGCCAGCAGGTCACTAAGGGATACTATAGTACGCGTAACCTTATCCATTATGTTTTATTTAGAAGTTCCGGTAACTTTACAGTACTGTTCTGACATAGGAGTACGGTAATGAACTGAGCATAGAAGTAATCAGCGCCGGGTGTAGCAGATCGCCATATAATGCCTGGAGAACTGCCCTTGATGGAGCAAGGCTGCCATCTTGTTTCTTCGGAAGGATAACCGGCCTGTGAATCCACTATAAATATAAGAAAAAGCCGTTGCCCTCCCATCATTTCTTCACCCCCTTTCCTTCAAATGAAGTAAATAACTAAAACCATGAAAAGTGCACCAATTCAACCCGCCACCAACAGCTTTTCCGGACAAAAACTATTAACCGTCATCTGTCACCACTTTGAAGCGGACGGCACTATTCCTTCGAAATATACCTGCGACGGCAAGGACCTCAACCCGCCCCTGCAAATTGGTCAGGTTCCTAAGGAAACCCGAAGTCTTGCCATTATTGTGGATGACCCCGATGCACCGGCCGGAACCTGGGTGCACTGGGTGATGTGGAATATACCACCGGCTAGTGAAATCCGGGAAAACGATGCTCCCGGCTTGCAGGGCATGAACGACTTCAGCAAGCACCGCTACAATGGACCTTGCCCTCCCAAAGGAGTGCACCGTTACTTCTTTAAAGTATACGCCCTGGATGACATGCTGAATATTCCTGCCAGTTCCGATAAGGGAGACCTGGAAAGAGCTATGGCGACCCATGTACTGGCTTATGGCGAACTAATAGGAAGGTATAGCAGCTCCGGAAAATAAACGTGATAATCCAATAGCAACCTACTCCTGCTGGAAGCGTTCTATTTATCCTCCAGAACCAGCAGGGGTAATCTTGTCTTGTAGCTTAGCGAGCGGGTATACACGCTTCCGAACAACCGGTCCAGGATAAAGTGGCGGTGGGCTACCATCACCAGCAGGTCAGGTGTACGGTCATGAATAAACTTGGTGATGCCTTCTTCCACTTCCTCTTCTTCAATGACGTGGTAGCTGTGGCTCACCCGCGACAGCATGATCTCCAGGTGCATCTTGCCC
>DASWYM010000572.1:0-8802 GCA_036404975.1 Chitinophagaceae bacterium | reverse complement strand
GTGTCTATATAGATACGGGTTATCTACGGGTTATCCCTGGATTATCCACGGGTTATCTACGGGTTATCTCCCCCTGGGCCAGGCACGGAAAGAGCGGGTTTTGGGTCAGCAAGCACCGCGAGGGGGCCCCAAGGCCTCATGCTGGTGTAAAAAAGTGACGCTACCGGGTCAGCAAGGTCCACTCACCGTTTAGCTTTCGCCGCTCACCCTCCCGGCCTGCCGCCGCCAAATCCCACTTGTAAAACGTATCTTCCATTGGTATATTTACTAAGAATTCATTCACAATCACGATTGTAGATTTGCTTATATGAACCGTGTAGCGCTGTCCAGGTACTGGCTTTTCCAACTAGCAGGGTGGGGAACCTTTGCATTCATCAACACCTTCTTTGCTTATTCGTTCGATAAACTCATGGACCAGCAGGACTTCGAGGTGTTCTTTGGCCGGCTGAGCATCTTTGTGGTGCTGGGCCTGCTCTCCACCCACCTGATGCGCTTTGTGATCATCCGCCTCAACACCCTGCAGAAGTCATTCGACAAGCAGATCCTGCAGTTCCTCATTATCACCTTTGCCTTTTCCATCTTTGCCTCCTTTTTCGATATGGAGTTTCTCGCCCGCTTCGGGTGGCTTAACCGCAGCGAGCGGGAGTACCTGGGGAAGAACTTTTTCCTGCTGGTGATGAGTGGTGCTTTTTACTTCTTTGTCTACTTCTTTATCTGGAACCTCATCTACTTTATGTACCATTACGTGACCAAGAGCCGGAAACAGCAACTGGATACCCTGCAATTGGAGTCACTGGTAAAGGAACTGGAACTCAATACCATTAAAGCCCATATCAACCCTCACTTCATTTTTAACGCCCTGAACAGCATCCGTGCGCTTATTGATGAGAACCCCGACCGGGCCCGCACCGCTATTACCGAGCTGAGCAATATTCTGCGCTCGTCGCTAAAGGCCGAGAAAGGGGAAACGGTAAGCTTTAACGATGAGCTGAAGATCGTAAAAGACTATCTGGCCCTGGAGAATATGCGCTTCGAGGACCGGTTGCAGGTGGAGTATGACATCAAGGAGGCTACCCTGGAAAAGCAGGTGCCGCCTATGATGCTGCAGACCCTGGTGGAGAATGCCATCAAGCATGGTATTTCAAAGCAGATAAAGGGGGGAGTGGTGAAGATCATCTCGGAGATCAAGGGTGAGTACCATCAGTTGTCGGTGCAAAACACCGGTTACCTGAACGGGGGTGCCAGTAAGGAGGGCTTTGGGCTGTCGAGCACCCAGGACCGTCTGCACCTGCTCTATGGTGATAAGGCAAAGTTTGAAATAAGGCAACTGAATCCTACCTTGGTAGAAGCAAAAGTCACTATACCCATTTCACTCAACTAATCAAACTATACCATGAGAGCGATCATTATCGACGACGAACGCCTGGCCCGGACCGAGTTGCGCAAGCTGCTGCAGGAGTTTCCGGAAATAGAGATAGTGGACGAAGCGGCGAATGTGGATGAGGGAATCTCGAAGATTGAAAGCCAGAACCCAGACCTTATTTTCCTGGACATCCAGATGCCGGGCAAAACAGGCTTTGACCTGCTGTCGGAACTGGACCGGGCCCCCCATGTGATCTTTACCACTGCTTATGATGAATATGCCCTGAAGGCCTTCGAAGTGAATGCGCTGGACTACCTGCTGAAGCCCATCGAACCGAAGCGGCTGGCCGATGCGGTCCACAAGCTTAATACAGTAGAGGGGCCGGAGCCGCTTCCCGGCACACCCATTGACCTGAACCGCCAATTGCTTACCGAGAACGACCAGGTGTTTGTGAAGGATGGTGAGCGCTGCTGGTTTGTAAAGCTCAGCGAGATCCGCCTCTTTGAGAGCGTGGGCAACTACGCCAAGGTGTTCTTCGGCAACAACAAGCCGCTGATCTTAAAGTCGCTCAACGCGCTGGAAGAGCGGTTGGATCCCAAGGTGTTCTTTCGTGCCAACCGTAAGCACATCGTGAACCTGCGCCTCATCGACAAGATAGAGCCTTACTTCAATGGCGGCCTGCTGCTGGAGATGAAAGGAGGGGAGAAGATCGAAGTGAGCCGCCGCCAGACAGTGAAGTTTAAAGAGATGATGAGCCTGTAATGAGGATACTCTGTTTCTCCATTTTTTTGCTGCTTAGCATAGCGTCAGGGGCCCAGGCCCCTGATTCTGTTTCCGCTCGCGAACTGGAGCGGCATGTGCACCTCCTGGCTTCAGACAGTTTGCTGGGCCGGGGCAACAACCACGGTGCCCAGGCGCTGGCCGCAGATTATATTGCCTCCCGGTTTGCCCAGGCAGGCCTGGAGCCTTTCCCCCTATTCCAGGGGTTCCTGCAGCCTTTTGTGCAGGATAACGGTAAGCTCGTTCCTGTCGATACTGCCGATGCTCTTCCTGTTCATATGCACAACGTGATCGGCATGCTAAGGGGAAAGACGCGGCCCAACGAGATCGTGCTGGTGATGGCGCATTACGACCACCTGGGCGGAGAAAAGTTGAAACGGGGCGACGCGATCTACAATGGTGCCAATGACAATGCTTCGGGTACGGCTGCCATGCTGGCGCTGGCCCGCTATTTCGCCCAACGCGGTGACAACGAGCGTACCCTGCTGTTCTGTGCCTTTGCGGGTGAAGAACTGGGGCTGCTAGGATCGAACCTGCTGGCCGGGGTATTGAAGCCGGAACACCTGGTGGCCGGCTTTAATATCGAAATGATCGGCGTGTCTCAGTACGGCAGGAACCGCTTTGCCCTGGTAGGCGAAACGTACGGTGACCTGGCTAAACTGGTAGACCGTTATACAAAACTCTATGGTACCCGCCGCATACGCGAAGCGGCCCCGGAGAAGAAACTCTTTTACCGTTCGGACAATTATCCCTTTGCCAAAAGAGGCGTTCCGGCATACACGTTTATGAGCAGTGATGACGATGATGGCTGCTACCACCATGTGTGCGACGATGCTAAACGTCTCGACTATGCGCATATGCAAAACGTGGTGCGCACTATTGCAGCAGTGATCTTTCCTGTGGCGAAAGGAGCTGTTACGCCACAACGGATAAATGCCTACTGGGTGGAGCAGCAGGTACCCGGCTGGAGCTACTAGGAAACTGAGTTAAGCTGGTGTACGGCCGCTGCCATTTCTTCAATAAGGGAAGCGTCTTTTTCAATGGCATTACCCACCACGATTACGTCGGCACCGGCCTTGCAATTAAGGTAAGCTTTTTCGGCGTCGCGGATACCGCCGCCCACGATCAGGGGTACGTCGATATGCTGCGCTACGGCGGCGATCATTTCTTCGGAGATAGGCTTTTTAGCGCCGCTGCCGGCATCCATGTAGATGATCTTCTTTCCCAGCATTTCGCCGGCCATGGCCGTGCACAGCGCGATATCGGCTTTATCGGCCGGGATGGGGGTGGCATTGCTGATATACGATACGGTAGTGGGGGCGCCGCCATCGATGACCATATAACCGGTGGAAATGATCTCCAGCCCGCTGTTCTTCACAAAAGGTGCAGAGATAACGTGCTGGCCGATGAGTAGCTCGGGGTTGCGCCCCGAGATGAGTGATAAATATAATAAAGCATCGGCATGGCGGCTGATCTGTGAAGGAGAACCGGGGAAGAGCAGCACCGGCAGGGAGCAATGTTTTTTGATCTGCAGCACCACTTCGTCGAGCTGATCGGTTACTACCAGGCTGCCGCCCACAAAGAAGTAGTCGGCCTTTGCTTCCACGGCCCGTTCAATGAGGGGCATTAACGAGGAAGCCGACACTTTATCAGGGTCAATCAGGATAGCAAGCGATTTTCTTCCAGTCTTTTTCTTTTCCAGCAGCGAAGTGTATACTTCCTTCATCAGTAATCGTATGAGGTGCAAAAATGCAAAACTTTTGCCATTGAAGCGAAGGAAGGTGTCGCAAATGGCGAAAGGCCTGTTTTACGCACAACAAATACACATTATTTGTTAAATGAGTGCCCTTAATAAGATTCCTTCTATGATGTTTAGGATTCAAAACAGGCCCGGCTTGGCTTGTTGTTTCAGAAAGGGTGTGTATTATACGAGGGATGCATCATGCTATTAGGAATGGAGGGAAAGGAAAGGCAACAAGAAGGACCTGATTTGTATATGTTGTAATCATTATACTTATTCTTGCCGTTAAGAAACTCTTTTTCAGCAGTGTATGAGCTACCTTTTTATCCTTCCGTGAGACAACTCCGATTCCTTGGCTTTTGCCAATTATCTTAGTAAATTAGTGTATTGAAAAGTGGTCGTATAGCCAAAAGAACTTATGCCCAAAAAAATGTTTGAATGTTGATTATGCATGGATTTCAGTGCTGGCGCAGGTAAGATTTTTTCCACTGCCTTTATCCACAAGGTGTGTATATCTCTGGCTTCATTTTTTCGCTCGGTAAGGATATTTTCGTCGCCTGCCACTAAATTTTTAACCACCGAAAACTTATTGCAAATAATCAAAAAGCATTCTATGGCCAGTGAAAAAAGAACCAGCACCAAGGGATTAACGTTTCCCCGTAAGTACACCAGAGAAGATGTCAGTGTATTCGACCTGTTCGAGTATGATTACCGCACTTCGGTGATCCGCAACCCAAGCGGAGAGGTTGTATTTGAAATGAACAATGTGGAAGTACCGAAGCAATGGAGTCAAATTGCTACCGATATCCTGGCGCAAAAATATTTCCGTAAGGCGGGTGTACCCCAGCCCGATGGTTCACTGGGCCGCGAGACCTCGTTAAAGCAGGTGGCACACCGCATGGCCAACTGCTGGAAGGTGTGGGGCGAACGCTATGGCTATTTCGCCACCGCAAAGGATGCACAGGTGTTCTACGAGGAGCTGGTCTATTCGATCCTGAACCAAAGCTGTGTGCCCAACTCGCCGCAATGGTTCAACACTGGCCTGCACGAAAGCTATGGCATTACCGGTAAGCCCCAGGGACACTACTTTGTGGACCCGGCCGACGGACAACTAAAAAAATCTACTTCCGCCTACGAGCGCCCCCAGCCGCACGCCTGCTTTATCCTGAGCGTGGAAGACGATTTGGTAGGCGATGGTGGTATCATGGATCTGTGGGTGCGTGAGGCGCGCATCTTTAAATACGGTTCGGGTGTGGGAACCAACTTCTCCTCCATCCGAGGAGAAGGCGAGAAGCTGAGTGGTGGTGGTACATCCAGCGGCTTAATGAGCTTCCTGAAGATCGGTGACCGTGCTGCCGGTGCCATCAAGAGCGGTGGTACTACGCGCCGGGCGGCCAAGATGGTGTGCCTAGACCTGGATCACCCCGAGATCGTGGAGTTCGTAAACTGGAAGGTGGAAGAAGAAAAGAAAGTAGCAGCCCTTATTGCGGCCGGCTATCCCAGCGACTACGAGGGCGAAGCCTATAGAACGGTGAGCGGTCAGAACTCCAATAACTCGGTGCGTATCCCTAACTCTTTCTTTGAGAAGCTGGAGAAAGGTGAGGACTGGGAACTCACAGCACGCAGCGATGGCAGGGTGATGAAGAAAGTGCCTGCCCGCGAGCTTTGGAACCAGATTTCGTATGCAGCCTGGCGTTGTGCAGACCCCGGTACCCAATACAATACCACCATCAATGAATGGCACACCTGTCCTGCCGGTGGTGAGATCAGGGCTTCCAACCCCTGCTCGGAGTACATGTTCCTGGACAACACGGCCTGCAACCTGGCTTCTGCCAACCTGATGAAGTTCTTCGATACGGAAAAGAACCTCTTTGATGTGGAGGGCTTCGAATATGTATGCCGCCTTTGGACGGCCGTGCTGGAGATCTCTGTACTGATGGCACAGTTCCCCTCGCAGGAAGTCGCCCAGTTAAGTTACGAGTACCGCACGCTGGGCTTGGGTTATGCCAACCTGGGAACCTTGCTGATGGTAAGCGGTATTCCTTATGACAGCGAAAAGGCCAGAGCCATATCGGGTGCGATCACTGCGATCATGACCGGTACGGCCTACAAGACCTCTGCGGAGATGGCCAGAACCCTTGGTGCTTTCCCCCGCTACGAGGAGAACAAAGAAAATATGCTGCGGGTGATGCGCAACCACCGCCTGGCTGCGTATGATGCCGATACCTACGAGGGACTGAGCGTGAAGCCCCAGGGCCTGAAAGCACAGTTCTGCCCCGACTACTTACTGAAGGCTGCCTGCAAAGCGTGGGATGACGCCGTTGAACTGGGCGAGCAGTATGGCTACCGCAACGCACAGTCTACCGTGATCGCTCCCACAGGCACCATCGGACTGGTAATGGATTGCGATACTACGGGTGTAGAGCCTGACTTTGCCCTGGTGAAGTTTAAGAAGCTCTCGGGTGGTGGCTATTTCAAGATCATCAACCAGTCGGTTCCTGCTGCCTTAAAGAACTTAAAATACAGCGACCGGGAAGTAGAAGCTATCGTGAAGTACGCAGTAGGTTCCGGAACTTTTGCCGGTGCGCCTCATATAAATCACCAGTCACTGAGCGAGAAGGGATTCATCGCCGAAGAGATCAAGAAGCTGGATAAGGCCGTGGGCTCCGCTTTCGAGATCGGCTTTGTGTTCAACGTATATACTTTAGGAGAAGAGTGCCTGCAGCGCTTAGGCTTCAAGCCTGAGCAGTACTTCAACTTCGAGTGGAGCCTGCTGGAAGCACTGGGCTTTTCCGACGAGCAGATCGAGGCCGCCAATGATTACGTGTGCGGTACCATGACCGTGGAAGGTGCACCTCACCTGAGGTCCGAACACCTGTCCGTGTTTGACTGTGCCAACAAGTGTGGTAAGAAAGGTCAGCGTTATATCCATGCTCATGGCCACATCCGCATGATGGCGGCTGCCCAGCCCTTCATCAGCGGTGCCATTTCCAAGACCATCAACCTGCCTCATGAAGCCAGCGTGGAAGAGATTGCTGACTCCTACATGTTAAGCTGGAAGCTGGGGCTGAAGGCTTGTGCCCTGTACCGTGACGGTTCCAAGCTGTCGCAGCCACTGAGCAACAAGTCCGACAAGAAAAAGGAAGAAGGAAAGGAAGAAGTTGCCGAAGCGGCTACCGAATCGCCGATGGTTGACCTTGGTGCCCTGACCATAGATGAACTGCTGGGTGAGGTAACCAAGCGCGTACAGTCTTCGCCGGACACCCAGCTGAAGCGCCGCCTGGCACACATCGTAGAGCGCAGAGCCCTGCCGGCCAAGCGCCGCGGCTTCACACAGAAGGCCAAGATCAACGGGCAGGCCCTGTTCCTGCGCACCGGTGAATACGGTGACGGTACCCTCGGAGAGATCTTCATCGATATGGCGAAAGAAGGGGCTACTATGCGCAGCATGCTGAACTGCTTTGCCATCTCCATTTCCTTAGGCCTGCAATATGGCGTGCCGCTGGAAGAGTTCGTGGAGAAGTTCGTCTTCACCAAGTTTGACCCCGCCGGTTTTGTAGAGCACCCGAACATTAAGTCTACTACTTCCATCGTGGACTTCATCTTCAGGGTATTAGGCTACGAATACCTGAACCGAACTGACCTGGTACACGTGCTGGATAAGCCGGAAGTTGCCAACACCGGAGAAGAGGCATGGGATGAGCCTGTGAAGCAACCCGAGTTATCCAGTGTGAGGGTGGTGGCTTCTACACCGCAAAGCCTAAAAGCACAAAAGCAAACCGTAAAGGCAGAAGGTAGTATGGATGCCGTGAATGCCGCAGCACGCACGATGCAAAGCGATGCACCAGCCTGTAATAACTGTGGACATATAACAGTACGCAGCGGCACCTGCTACAAGTGCCTGAACTGCGGTACCAGCATGGGTTGCAGCTAAAGACTATAATTTGGACGGTAACAATCTTATATCCAAACCAGAATCCCACCGTAAGGTGGGATTTTTCTTTAGGGAGGAGGGGATATAGTCCATGGCCCATGGTGCATGACAAGGAAAGGGAGGTAGGAGATGAGTAAGTCCTATAAAAGAGAAAGCAGCCTCGGGGGCTGCTTTCTTATAAAGAATAACTTCTGGCTTGTTTATTTACCACCACCCAGCAGGTTGTCGGCCATGCCTTGCAGCATAGGATACTTCTCTACCAGGAAGTTTTTCAGGGTATCCAGGGTCTTATTTACCTGCTCGTCAGAGAGGCCGGCCTCGGTCTTTAAGCGGTCTTTTAATTCCTGTACTTGTCCTTGCATCTGGTCATTATTTCCGCCTAACATACTTCCAAACATGGTCTATTGATTTATATGGTTAAAAATTAAGCTACTTTCAACAGGCTCAGCTTGCTCTTATCAAACTTGCGCTTCGCATACTCCAGGTCCAGGGCAAAGAACTTCTCTTTCGAAGAGGGCAGCTCAAACATGGCGTCGGTCAGGATGCCTTCGCAAATGCTGCGCAGGCCTCGGGCGCCGAGCTTGTACTCTACGGCTTTCACCACCATAAAGTCCAACACCTCATCTTCGATGGTCAGCTTAATGCCTTCCAGCTCAAACAGGCGGATGTATTGCTTGATGAGTGCGTTCTTTGGCTCGGTCAGGATAGCCCTCAGGGTTTCGCTGTCCAGCGGGTCCAGGTGCGTAACCACAGGCAGTCGACCCAGCAGTTCAGGGATCAGGCCAAACGATTTCAGGTCCTGTGCGTTTACATAGCGCAGCAGGTTCTTCTTCATGTCTTCCTGCAGTTCTTTGTCTACGTTAAAACCAATGGTGTTGGTCTGTACACGGCGGGCAATGATCTTGTCGATACCGTCGAAGGCACCACCACAGATAAAGAGGATATTCTGGGTATTTATCTTGATGAGTTTCTGCTCGGGGTGCT
>DASWYM010000571.1:0-5174 GCA_036404975.1 Chitinophagaceae bacterium | reverse complement strand
CTTGTCGGGGAAATAGTAGTACAGGGATGCCTTGGAGATAGCCAGGTCTCCGGCAATTTCGTTCATGGTGGTCTTGGCAACCCCAAAATGTGCAAATCGTTTTAAAGCCGCTTCAATGATGGCCTCCCGTTTCTGATCCTGGCTCATACTGTGTATCAAAGAAAAGGCTTTTTGTTTTACCGTGGAGCAGATCCAGAAGAAAGAAATTGCGCCCCTAAAATCCAATGCTCCAGGGAGCATCAAAGGGTCCGGTTTTCTTCGCCCGCTTTGTTAATTACCACGGGCCTCTACGCAGAAAGAATAAAAGGTATTGGCAATCCGGACCGACTCGTTATAAGTTGCAGGCTTTACTACATAGGAATGTGCGCCCAGTGCCAGGCACTCATCGCGTTCTAAAGGATTCAGTGACGTAGAATAAATGATCACGGTAATGTCTTTAAGCTGCGGATGACTTTTGATGAATTGCAAGGTTTGTCGTCCGTTCAGCCGGGGCATGTTCAAATCCAGGATAACCAGGTGGGGCAAACTACCCTCATCGGCACATCCCCTCAGGTACCTGATCGCCTCCTCACCGTTTTCTTCAAAATGAATGCAGTGGCTGTAGCCCAGTTCGTCAAAGACGTCCTGGAGCAGCATACGGTCTTCGGCGTCGTCATCTACCATCAAAATAGCCATGCCTTTCTTTTTCATAAGTCGCAGAATATTGCAGGGGCAATGTTACGGTAAAAACAGAACCTTCGGCCACCCGGCTGTTGGCTTTTATACCGCCCCCGTGCAGTGCCACGATCTTCTGGCAGATAGCCAGACCCAGGCCGGTACCCTCATACTTATCCGACGAATGAAGCCGCTGGAAAAGGGTAAACATCTGGGGCAGGTACTTTTCATCAAAGCCGATACCGTTGTCAGACACCTGGATGGCCGTATTTCCTCCGGCAGGTTGGGCCGAAACATGCACCCGGGGGGCCACTCCTTCCCTGGAGTACTTGATGGCATTGCTTACCAGGTTCTCGAACAGTTGGTGCATCATGTTCTCATCGGCTTCTATCACCGGCAGCCGGTCCACGGTCACCGAAGCACCCTTTTCTTCGATCAGCATTTCCAGGTCCTGCACCACGGTTTCCAGCACCCCGTTCAGGTCTACGGGTTTATATTGAACGGCCTCCCGCTCCACCTGGGCAAAGGCCAGCAGGTCGTTGATGAGGTTGCGCATCCGCCGGGAAGCCGACTGCATATTGGCCAGGTAGTCAAGCCCTTTTTCATCCAACAACTTTCCGTATTTGCTGATCAGGTAGTCGCTGTAAAAAGAGATCTTGCGGGCAGGCTCCTGCAGGTCGTGCGAGGCCACGTAGGCAAACTCCTGCAGCTCGCGGTTGCTGCGGTTCAGCTCCGCTATATTATTCTCCAGGGCGGCCTGGTTGTCGCGGAGCAGGGCCTGGGCGTCTTTAAGCTCGCGGTTGTCCTGGAGGGTTTCCTCTACCAGCTTCTGGGCGTTGATATCCACGATATAACCGATCCAGTACAGCAGCTTGCCGTTCTCATCGTTCAGCGGCGAGATGGAAGCCAGGTGCCAGTAATAGTCCTCTTCAGCTTTATGGCGCAGGCGGCACTGCGTCTTGATGGTGGAAGCACCCAGCGGCACTTCATGCTTTATGAGCACCGAAAAGGAATCGTAGTCGTCGGGATGAATGACGTCCCTCCAGCGGGTGGCATTCAGATCGGCCAGCGAAAGGCCGGTAAAGCGGCGCAACCACTCGTTGGCATAGATAAGCTCCCCCTTTTGGTTCAGCGAAAAGATAATGATGGGCAGTGCATTGGTCAGTGTCTTGTACTGCTGCTCGCTTTCCTGGAGCTTCTGTGCCAGGTCCTGCAACTGCTCGTTCTTGCGCTTGATCTCCTCGTAGGGCGATATGGCCGGCTCGTTGCGGAAGATCGACTTCCACTCGTCCAACTTGCGCATATCAAGTTTTTCCGGCGACGGGATATAGTAATATAGCTCTATGGCCGTTTCATTATCCGAGGAGGAAATATTATACTTGTTCACCAGCCGTTTGGCAAACTCCAGTCCCTCGTTTTTCCTGGCCTGCTGGCTTTCGTCGATAATGCGGGCAATGATGTATTTCTCTTTAGGAGCAGTGGATACACTCAGCACCAGGCACCCGTTCTTTCCATGATCTATGGTGTTGCGCGACACTTCCGACACCGCCGTGGCAAAGGTGGTTTGTGCCGGCAGCGACAGGCCCGCCAGCTCCGCCAGGCGCATGCTTCGCCGGTGGGCCAGGATAAGGTCCATCTCGTTTTGAAGCGTCACTCTTGCCAATTCGTGGATCTTCATAAATTAATTTTACAGCTTGCAATAGACAGGTCGTCCGTGTTTCGTGCAAAATCTTTAAAAAGGGCCGCATTAAGCAGCGAAAGGTCGTAACGCTGAATACCCGGGAACTTCAGGATATCCCACTTCGACTTCACCCCATCGCTGCATAGAATGATGCATTGGCCGGGTTCATAATCCACCACCTGGTCATTCATCGTATTCGGCATATTCATACCTACGATACCATTGTAGGGGCTATGGGTCTTCGAAGTAGTAGCGCCGAACAGCTTGGTCGATATGTTACCTACGCCGCAGATGGTCCATTTACGCTCTTTCAGGTTAAAAAAGGCAATGGTAGCTACCAGGCCTCTGGTTTTCTTTACAGAATGATGAATAAAGCGCAGGTTTTCCACGGGGCTGTCATCGGGACATTGCTTAAAAGCTTCGATAGCATTCCTGGTAGCCAGGGCCGCCTCCTTTCCATGCCCCAGACCATCTCCCAAAAACAACTTCACGTACTCCTTTGTCTGCTTGAAATGAAAGCCATCACCACATTCGGTCTCCCCGGGCTTCGGCAGCAACAGCGATCGCACCGTCACCATCTCCTTCTTGCGGGTGTGCGGGAGCGCTTCAACAAAAAAGCGCGCCAGCTGCAGCGTACCCCATTCTTTCTGGGTATACACCTGGTACTGGTCCGAAAGACGTTTGATGGCACCCAGGCCCTGTCCTAATGTGTTCTTAGTGGTGGCACCGTCCACCATCATTCCTTTCAGGTCCGATATGCCCGGCCCACTATCCACCGCAATGATCTCCAACCCCTGTACACCCTTCTCTTCCATGAGCTTTACCAGCACCTCGCCTCCGCCTGCATGCTTGGCCAGGTTGGACACAATTTCGGCCACTACAATATCCAGTTCCGCTAAACGCTTTACAGCAAAGCCACCGGTCATCGCCAGGGCATGCACTTCCTTTTTAAGAATAGCAAAATAACTCCTGTCTGTTGCATTTAACCGAAAGTGCACTGCATTAACCATTCTTCCACTTTATGACCGTGACGGTAGTTCCTTTTCCCATGATGCTTTTGATATCAAATTCACTGACCAGTCGCTTGGCACCGGGCAGTCCCAGTCCCAGGCTCTTGCCGGTGGAAAATCCATCCTTCATAGCCTGCGCAATGTCCTTGATCCCGGGACCCTTGTCCTGAAACGTAAGGCGAATGCCGTTTTCGCGGCCTTTACTGACCACTTCGATAAGGGTAGTACCCCCTCCGGCGTACCGGAGCATGTTGCGCACCAGCTCCGAAGCGGCTGTAATCAGCTTAGTCTGGTTGACAAGACTCATGCCTATCTTCACCGCGTATTCCTTCACACGGTTCCGGAACGGTACTACATCCTGTTCCTTTTGAATAAGCATACTGTCCTTATTCAGTACCACTATCATCGTGTTCTTCCTCCAAGTCCTCGAAAGAACCGATTTTAGTTTGCAGCAGGGCCATTCCTTTCTCCACGTTCAGTGCCGTGCTGACGCCTTTCAGTTCCAGTCCCAACTCGATTAAAGTAATAGCTACGGCAGGCTGCATGCCTACTACCACGGTCTCGGCATCCATGATCTTACTCATGTTGCCAATATTACCGATGATGCGCCCCATAAAAGAATCAACAATTGACAGGGCGGAAATATCGATCAGCACGCCCCTGGCGCCGGTCTTACTGACCATTTGCACCAGATCGCTTTCCAGGTTCAATGCCAGACGGTCGTAAAGATCCACCTGGATGGTTACCAGGAGGAATCTTCCCATCTGCAGGATCGGTATTCTATCCATAAGAGGTTATAAGGTAGTTTTTTCTCTTGATGTCTTTCTTACTTCCAGGTGCACCATGCTGAAGGCATATCGCAGAGCACTGGCCAGGGAAGCTTTGGTGATGATATTGGATAGATCGATACCGAGGTGTACGACGGTCTGTGCTATTTCAGGACGAATACCGGAGATGATGCACTCGGCACCCATCAGGCGGGTAGCACTGACCGTCTTGATCAGGTGCTGGGCCACCAGCGAGTCAACCGCCGGCACACCCGAGATGTCCAGGATCGCAATAGAGCTGCCGGTATCCACAATCTGCTGCAGCAGGTTCTCCATCACTACCTGCGTGCGGGCACTGTCGAGGGTACCGATGATCGGGAGGGCCAGGATGCCGTCCCATACTTTTATAACCGGGGTAGAGATCTCGGCAATCTCGTCGGTCTGCCGCAGGATTACTTCTTCGCGGCCTTTGATAAAAGTTTCGAAAGTGGTAACGCCAAAGGAGTCGATCAGCCTGCCCACCTTTAAAGTCAGGTTGTATAAAGTAGCCGGGTCATTCTTGATCTCGTCCTGCAATACCTGCAGAATGGCATCCTTAAGACTGAATACATATACACCGGTTTCCCGTGGCGAGAATCCCTGGCGGGCCCGCGAGATTGAAATACCGGAAAGGATTTCAAGAACAGGATCAAACTCCGACGACTGGGGATCGGCAATATTGCGGTCGTTAACGGTTTTTGTAAATACATCCAGTAGTTCTTCCGATTGACCGCGGAGCTCCTCATTGCTCATCAGGTCATCGCGAAGACCTTCATCGCCCAACTGATTGTTCATCCATTGCTCTAATATCTGCTTTCTTCTCTTTTGGAGAAGCTTGGAAATGTCCACTTTCATACGATTAAGAGTTACTAAAAGGTGAGTGTATAAACGGAAAGCGGTAAATGTAATCAAAAGTTAGACACTCTTGCTTTATCCTTCCAGGTACGGAAGCCCGGACCATGATTTATTTACCTTAAAGGATATCCGGGGCCAGGGCTCTGTGCCTGTGTAGAAAAAGGGCTC
>DASWYM010000570.1:0-4446 GCA_036404975.1 Chitinophagaceae bacterium | reverse complement strand
CGCCACGTTCCGGTCGAGCAACTCATCGCTTTGCTGCTCCAACAGGCCCACCAGTTCGTTGTGTACGTAGTGCAACCGCTCCACGCCCTGGTGCCAGAGGCTCTTGTGCGCATGGTCGAGGTAGCGCCAGTCATTGGACTCGAAATAATGCAGGTCCTTGCCGTCAATCTCGTGCAGGCGGCTGATGGCAAACTCTTTCCAGTTGATCATATGCCATACCAGCTCAAGGATCGAGTGCTGCCCTGATGGCTTCTGCATAGCAATGGTTTCGTCTACTTCACCCAGTAAAGCATTGGCATTACGCCCCCACCATGGGTCGCCTTCAAAAGCATCTTTCAGCTGTGTTACTATAACATTTATTTCCTGGTTCATATGCAAGTGTATTACCCACAAAAATAAAAAAGTCCATGATCTATAGCTTTTCCTGCTATAAACCATGGACTATAAACTATTAACTCTATTACTTACTCAGGTACATGCTGCGATCCTTGTACAGCTTGCGGAAATAAGGATCCCGCAAGTCTTTAATAAAGCGGATCGCTTCCCCGGTTGATTTCATCTCGGGCCCCAGTTCCTTGCTCACATTCGGGAACTTGTTGAACGAGAACACCGGCTCCTTGATGGCAAAACCCTGGAGCTTCTTTTCAAAGGTGAAGTCGGTCAGCTTGTTTTCTCCCATCATCACCTTAGTGGCGATGTTCAGGTAAGGAATACCGTAGGCCTTGGCAATAAAGGGCGTGGTGCGCGAAGCCCTGGGGTTGGCTTCAATCACGTAAACCTTTCCTTCCTTCACGGCAAACTGTATGTTGATCAGGCCTTTAATGTTCAGCGCACGGGCGATCTTTTCGGCGTAGTACTCCATAGTGGTTACGGTCAAAGCCGTCAGGTTGAAGGCCGGCAGCACCGCGTTGGAGTCGCCGGAGTGAATACCCGCCGGCTCGATGTGCTCCATTACGCCCATTACGTGGAAGTTCTCCCCGTCGAAGATGGCATCGATCTCCGCCTCCTGGCAACGGTCCAGGAAGTGGTCGATCAGGATCTTATTATCGGGAAGATGCTTCAGCAGGCTGATCACCGCACGCTCCACCTCTTCGTCGTTGATCACGATGCGCATCCGCTGTCCACCCAGCACGTAGCTGGGGCGCACCAGCACCGGGTAGCCTACCTTATTGGCCACGGCTATAGCTTCATCCACCGTAAGGGCAGTTCCGTAATCCGGGTAAGGGACTTCCAGTTCCTTCAGCATATCGGAGAAGCGGCCGCGGTCTTCGGCAATATCCATATTGTCGAAAGAGGTACCGATGATCTTTATACCTTTCTCGTGCAGGCGCTCGGCCAGCTTCAGGGCCGTTTGTCCGCCCAGTTGCACGATAACGCCTTCGGGCTTTTCGTGCTCGATGATCTCCCACAGGTGCTCCCAATACACCGGCTCGAAGTACAGCTTGTCGGCCATATCAAAGTCAGTGGATACCGTCTCGGGGTTACAATTCACCATGATCGACTCATAGCCGCACTCCTTGATAGCCAGCAGGCCATGCACGCAGCAGTAGTCAAACTCGATGCCCTGGCCGATGCGGTTGGGGCCGCTGCCCAGCACAATGATCTTTTTCTTGTCGGTTACCTTGCTTTCGTTGGCATGACCGCTTTCAAACGTAGAGTAGAAGTATGGGGTCTTGGCCTCGAACTCGGCACTGCAGGTATCCACCATCTTAAAGACGCGGGTGATACCGGCGGCCTTACGCTTTTCGTACACTTCATCTTCGGCAGCGTCTTCGATGATGCGGGCGATCTGCTCGTCGGAGAACCCGTGCACTTTAGCCTCTCGCAGCAAATCCTCGGGCAAGTCGGAGAGATAGTGCTTCCCCAGCTCCTTTTCGATGTTGCAGATCTTCTGGATCTCGTAGAGGAACCAGCGGTCGATACCGGTCTCTTTCGATATAGTGTTCACGCTCACCCCCAGCATCAGGGCGTCCTTGATGCGGAAGATGCGGTCCCACTTCGGTATTTTAATGTATTCGATCAGCTCTTCGGCGTGCATCTGGCTCTTACCATAATAGCCCAGGCCCACGGCGTTGTTCTCCAGGCTCTGGCAGGCCTTCTGGATGGCCTCGGTAAACGAGCGCCCGATGGCCATCACCTCGCCCACGCTCTTCATCTGCAGGCCCAGCACGTCGTTGGCGCCCTTAAACTTGTCGAAGTTCCAGCGCGGGATCTTTACGATCACGTAGTCCAGTGCCGGCTCAAAGTAGGCAGACGTGGTTTGCACGATGGGATTGATCAGCTCGTCCAGCGTATAGCCGATAGCCAGCTTGGCAGCGATCTTGGCAATGGGGTAACCCGTTGCCTTTGACGCCAGGGCCGAGGAGCGGCTCACGCGGGGGTTTATTTCAATGGCAATGATTTCTTCGTTGGCGGGGTTGAGGGCAAACTGCACGTTACAGCCGCCGGCAAAATTCCCCAGGTCGCGCATCATCATGATGGCGGTATCGCGCATCAGCTGGAAGGCCGTATCGCTCAGTGTCATAGCCGGTGCCACGGTGATGGAGTCACCTGTGTGAACGCCCATAGGGTCGAAGTTCTCCACCGTACAGATGATACACACGTTGTCGGCCGCGTCACGCAGCAGTTCCAGCTCGAACTCTTTCCAGCCCAGCACCGCTTTTTCTACCAGCACTTCGTGGATCGGCGAGGCTTCCAGGCCACGCTGCAGGGCATCGTCCAAGTCCTTCGGGCCGTGTACAAAGCCACCACCGGTACCCCCCAGCGTAAACGAGGGACGGATCACCAGCGGGAAGCCGATGTTCTGGGCAAACTCTTTACCCTCCAGGAAGGAGTTGGCCGTATGGGCCGGAGCTACCGGCACGCCCAGGTGGATCATCCACTGGCGGAATTTCTCGCGGTCCTCGGCCTTGTCGATGGCTTTGATGTCCACCCCGATCAGGCGCACGCCGAAGCGCTCCCACACCCCCAGGTCCTCGGCTTCCTTTGCCAGGTTGAGGGCCGTCTGCCCTCCCATGGTCGGCAGCACCGCATCGATCTGGTTTTCTTCCAGGATCTGCTCAATGCTTTCCACCGTCAGCGGCAGCAGGTACACCCGGTCTGCCATCATAGGGTCGGTCATGATGGTGGCGGGGTTACTGTTGATCAGGATAACCTTGATCCCCTCTTCGCGCAGGCTGCGCGCCGCCTGGGTGCCCGAATAGTCAAACTCGGCCGCCTGGCCAATAATAATAGGTCCCGAACCGATGATCAGTACTGATTTTATTGAAGTGTCTTTAGGCATAATACGCTCTGCTGATAATTGTTTATGTCATTATTGCCGGCCTCCGCTCTGAGGCTTCCAAGTCCGGGGTAACCAGTGGGCACCACCCAACTCTACACCCTAAACTCAAAACTCAAAACTTCCTGCCCTTCCGGGCATAAAAAAACCGGACTTCTGTCCGGGGTGCAAAAGTAAGTGAATGGAAGGGTTTTCAGGGAAGAAATTTCAATCTTAACGAAAGCGGTTTCCAGATAAATCGAAAAGAGCTGCCTGGGCAGCTCTTCTCTATTGGTACGCTAATCAAAAGAACGCTTTAAACGCCCTGGGTCATGCCGGAGCCGGTGCCGGACATATTGGCCCGCTGGCCACCCAACGTGTTCTTCAGGTTGCCCAGGTTGTCGTTCACTAATCTCTTTCCTTTGTCCATTAAGCGGCGCTTCTCGTCTTCGCTCATTTTGGAGTACTTATAGGCTCCAAAGGCAGCCAGACCTGCCAGGAGCAAACCGCCCATACTACTTCTACGTATCATAATTATTATGGTTTGAGGGTAAAAAAATAAGGTTTCATCATTACACCCGTAATGCTTAAAATATCATACCGCCACACGGTGTACCACTACTCTTAAACACCAGGGGTGGAGGGAGTGCCGTTGCCTGAGGCCGTAGTTGTGGAGGATTTTTCACCCCCCTTAAACAGGTTATTCAGGTACTCTTCCACTTTGGGCATGTACTCTTTCAGCGCATCCGAGCCTTTGGCGGTCAGGTCGTTGAAGTAGTCGGCAGCCTTTTCTTCGGCATCCAGGGCCTGCGACTTCAGCTTATTGGCCTTATCCTTCAGGTCATTAGACAGCTTTTCTTTTTCCTCGTCGGTAAGATTCAGATATTTGTAAGCTCCGAAGGCGGCGGCAGCACCCAATAGCAAAGTAGCCAGGTGTTTATTGTTGAAACTCATAGTTTCTGTTTTTAAGGATGAGTAATGTTAACACCTCTACAGTATACCAATATTGTGCCTCGCTTTTTTGTGGAATAAAGATTGAACAAGTATTGATTCGCTTTAAAATAGGAATAGATGTATAGAAAGACCCTGGCGGGGCTGATGGCCCTGCTGCTGGCCGGTAGCGCTCTTTTGGCTCAAAAGTACCCTAAAGGCTATTTCCGCCACCCCCTGAACATCCCCATGCAACT
>DASWYM010000569.1:0-3940 GCA_036404975.1 Chitinophagaceae bacterium | reverse complement strand
TAAAGGGAAGCCCAACAATTAAAAATCTATATTCAATAATCTCTCTGCATACAGCATATCCCGTGTAGCGTAAAGCTTTCCACCGGTTCGTCTCACATCTCCCCTTATCCCAGTACTAACCCAAAACCACTGCCTGCACATGCAGTCCCACCCGGCGCACCCATGGAGCAAAGCCCCGGCGCTCCGCCTGCTGGTCCCTTTTATAACAGGGGTACTAGTGCAGTGGTATGCCCCCTTACCCATCATAGTTTTGATTATAGCCGGTTCAGTGCTATTGCCTGCCCTGCTCCTCTACCCTTTGCTTACCCTGCCTAAAAGGTTTTGGCTCGCGACACTGCAGGGCACCCTACTTTCCTTACTCATCGGTGTGGTGGGTGCGGCGGCCGTATACAGCCGTGATGTGCGCAACAGTGACGGATGGATAGGCCACCACCTGGCTGAAAGCAAAGCGCTGGTACTGAAGCTCGAAGAGCCCCTGGTGGAGAAACCGGCCACCTGGAAAGCCGTGGCTACCGTAGAGTCTTTAATTAAGGGTGATGCACGAATGCAGTCCGAAGGAAAAGTCATCCTCTACTTCAAAAAGGACTCCCTCCGGCCTGCTCTTTCCTACGGCTCGCGCATCGTAGTGGGCAAGCCCCTGCAGGAGGTACGAAACAGCGGCAATCCCGGCGCTTTCGACTACCGGCGCTACAGCCTCTTCCAGGGCATTACCCACCAGGTGTACCTCCTCCCGGGCGACTACCGCCTGCTGCCGGCGCCCCGGAAGAGTGCGCTCAAAGACCTGCTGTTTCGCAGCCGGCAAGAGGTACTCGGTATCTTGAAAGCCTATATTCCCGGCACTAAAGAGCAAGGCCTGGCCGAGGCCCTGCTCATCGGCTATAAGGATGACCTTGACAAGGGCTTGCTGCTCGCTTATTCCAATACGGGCGTGGTGCACGTCATTGCCATTTCAGGCCTGCACGTGGGACTGATTTATGGGCTGCTGCTGGTGCTGACCCGCCCGCTGAAGCGCAAAGGCCTCCGGGTGGTGCGCCTGCTTTTATTACTGGTGGGCCTGTGGGGCTTTGGGGCACTGGCAGGTGCCGGCGCCTCGGTGATGCGCTCGGTGGTGATGTTTTCTTTCCTGGCAGGCGCGGAAGTACTTGGCCGCAGGGCGTGGGTCTACAACACGCTGGCTCTCTCGGCTTTCGGGCTGCTGTGCTACAATCCCTTCTGGCTCTGGGACGTGGGCTTCCAGCTCTCCTACGCTGCGGTGGGCAGCATCCTGCTTTTCTATGGTCCCATCAACAACGTGCTTTACTTTCCCAATAAAGGAGTAGACCTTCTCTGGAAGATGAACACGGTGACGCTCTCGGCCCAGCTGTTTACCACACCCCTGGTGCTCTACCACTTTCACCAGTTCCCCACCCTTTTCCTGCTGGCCAACCTGGTGGCAGTGCCGCTCTCCAGCATGATACTTATGGGAGAGATCCTGCTTTGCGCCGCGGCTTTCCTTCCTTTTATGGCAGCACCCCTGGGGCGCCTGCTCAGCGGCATGATCGGTTTTATGAATAAGTACATCGTGAGTATGGAGAATGTATCCTTTGCTGCCTGGGGCGGCATCTCCATCAGTGTAGTACAGGCGATGCTGCTCACCGCTATTATAGCCGCTGCTGCATGGTGGCTGATGGAGCGGCACAAGGAAGCCGTGACGGTGGCCGCCGTCTGCGCGGTGCTGTTCCTGGTGTTGCGCACCCATTCCTTTCGCCAGGCCGAAGAGCAGCACAAGCTCATCGTATACAACGTGCCGAAGCACCGGGCGGTGGATGTGATCGAGGGGCGCACCTGCCGCTTTATCGGTGATGCGGCGCTGCAGGAAGATGTGCTGCTGCGTAATTATCATATGCAACCCTCGCGGGTGTTGCACCGCGTGGCACCGGTGAATCCCTCCCCTCACCTTCATTCTTTTACCTGGCAGGGGCAGCAGGTGCTGCTTATTGACTCGACAGTACGGCTGAAAAGGGATTCCGCTCAACAGCAGGTGGACCTGCTCATCCTGTCGGGTAACCCTAAGGTGTATATAACCACGCTGGCGCAAAGCTTCCGGCTGCGGCAGGTGGTGGCCGATGCCTCGGTGCCGCGCTGGAAAGCAGTGCTCTGGAAGCGCGACTGCGACTCGCTCCGCATCCCGTTTTACGCCGTGGAGGAGAAAGGCGCCTTTGTATTGAGCCGGTAGACTCCTACCTTTGCGGCTTCTTACGATCGCCTGCCCCAAACCTTTACTCATGAACAAGAAAATTACCACCGCGCTTATCTCTGTATTTTACAAGGACGGCCTCGAGCCCGTAGTTCGCCAGCTGCACGCCCAGGGCGCCACCATCTACTCGACCGGCGGCACCCAGAAGTTTATAGAAGACCTCGGTCTGCCCGTGGTGCCCGTAGAGCAACTGACCTCTTACCCCTCTATCCTGGGAGGGCGTGTGAAGACCCTACACCCCCTGGTGTTCGGGGGCATTCTCGGCCGCCGGGCCAATGAAACCGACCGCAGGGAAATGAAGGAGTACGGCATTCCCGAGCTCGACCTGGTGATCGTGGACCTTTACCCCTTCCAGGAAACGGTGGCGGCCACCTCCGACGAGGGGCAGATCATTGAAAAGATCGACATCGGCGGACCTTCCATGATCCGTGCAGCCGCGAAGAACTTCAGCGATGTAACGGTGCTGGCCTCTAAGGACGACTACGCCGGGCTGGTAAACATCCTAAAAGAGCAGAATGGTGAAGTATCGCTGGAGCAGCGCCGGGCTTTTGCGGCCAAGGCCTTCCAGGTAGTGGCCGACTACGATATTGCCATTACGAATTACTTCAGCCCCGAAACACCCCTGACCGTCTTTGGGCAGGAGCAGAAGTCCGTGCTGCGCTATGGGGAGAACCCCCACCAGGGAGCTGCCTTTTTCGGCAACCTGAGCGAGTGCTTTGAGCAGCTGCACGGTAAAGAGATCAGCTACAACAACCTGGTGGACATTGATGCCGCCTACGAATTAATTAAGGAGTTTGGAGATACCACCTTTGCCATTATCAAGCACACAAACGTGTGTGGCGTAGCCAGTCGCCCGGCTGTGGCTGATGCCTGGAAAGATGCACTGGCCGGTGACCCCGAGAGCGCCTTTGGCGGCGTGCTGGTGTGCAACGGCGAGGTGGATGAAGCCACTGCGCAGGCCATCAACGAGATCTTCTTTGAAGTGCTGCTGGCTCCTTCTTTCTCCGAAGCCGCACTGGCGATCCTGAAGTCGAAGAAGAACCGCATCCTGCTGCAGGGGAAGGAAAAAGCACTGGAAGGTAAATTATACAAGAGCGTGCTCAACGGCACCTTAGTGCAAGACAAGGACAAGGGCAACTACGAGAAGTGGGAAGAGGTAGGAGGCCGCACCTGCAGCGTGCAGGAGGAAGAAGACCTGGCCTTCGCCAACATTGTGTGCAAGCACCTGAAGTCGAACGCCATTGCGCTGGTGAAGAACAAGCAACTCGTGGGCAAGGGATGCGGGCAGACTAGCCGCATCGATGCCCTGCGCCACGCGGTGGAGAAAGCAAAGCAGTTCAACTTCGACTTGAAGGGCGCCGTGATGGCCTCCGATGCGTTCTTCCCCTTTAACGACTGTGTGCAGATGGGAGACGAAGCTGGTATTACGGCTTTCATACAGCCCGGCGGCTCTATCAGAGACAAGGACAGCATAGAATATTGCAAGGAAAAAGGTTTGGCGATGGTGATGACGGGTATGAGACACTTTAAGCATTGATGCTGTCGAGAGATTATTAATCTGCTTTTATTTTAATTGAATCGGGAGCATTGACGATTCACCTCCCGATAGCTATCGGGACACCATTCACGATCATGAAAAACACCCAGGAACCAGACTTACCAAAACCCGTCATCAGCGACGCACAGGGGGCGCAGAACGTGGCG
>DASWYM010000568.1:0-9258 GCA_036404975.1 Chitinophagaceae bacterium | reverse complement strand
GCTTGCCGGCCGCCTGCAGTTCTTCTTCCTTATCGTTGATCCATTGGGCCGTGCGGTACAGTGCACTTTCTGCCGCAAATATTCTAATGGCCATTTCGGCCAGCTTGTGTTTGATGGCACCAAAGTTGGCAATGGGCTGCTTGAACTGCTCGCGGGTGATGGCATACTGCACCGAAGTGGTGACGGCTCTTTTGGATCCACCCAGTGCGGCAGCACACAGCTTCAGGCGGCCGATGTTTAATATGTTGAACGCGATCTTGTGGCCCTTACCAATTTCGCCCAGCACGTTTTCCACAGGCACTTTACAGTCCTGGAAATACAGCTGCACGGTAGAAGAGCCCTTGATCCCCATCTTGTGCTCTTCGGGTCCCTGGGTGAACCCTTCGAAGCCTCTCTCTACAATAAAAGCCGTGAACTTGTCACCGTCGATCTTAGCAAACACAGTATACACGTCGGCAAAGCCGCCGTTGGTGATCCAGCACTTCTGACCGTTGAGGAGATAGTACTTACCATCTTCGCTCAGGCGGGCTGATGTCTTGGCGCTCAAGGCATCGCTGCCGCTGTTCGGCTCGGTGAGGCCATAGGCTCCTACCCACTCGCCGGTGATCAGCTTGGGAATATATTTGTTCTTTTGCTCCTCAGTACCAAAATACAGGATGGGCAAGGTACCGATACCCGTATGGGCGGAGAACGCTACGGAGAAAGAATGACCAGCCCCTACGTATTCGTTCACGATGGTAGCGGTCACAAAGTCTTTGCCCAGGCCGCCATATTCTTCCGGGAAGGAGGTAGCCAGCAGCCCCTGCTCTCCGGCCTTTTCTACCAGGGAGCGCATCAATCCCGGCTCCAGGGAATCAATCTTATCTAATATGGGATATACTTCCGCATCCAGGAACTGTGTGCACATGTCGCGGATCATTTGCTGCTCCTCGGAGAAGTCTTCCGGGATAAAGGTAGCTTCGGGATCGCTTTCCCTGATCAGCCACTCACCGCCTTGGATGGTTTTCGTTGATTGTGTGGTGCTCATATGATTGATTTAAATTGTCATATACTTTTTGCAACACTTGCTTACACAACTCTACATGCTGCGGCGGCACCCCCGCCAGAGCTTCATTCAGGGTTTCCTCCGCCATTGCCATGGTTTGCTCTTCCAGCTTTTGCCCTGCCTTAGTCAGCACTACCTTGTTGATCCGGCGATCGGCTTCATCGGGTACCCGCCTTACCAGGTTCAGTTTCTCCAGGTTGTCAATCAGCCGGGTGATACTGGGCTTATCCCGGAAAGAAGCCGTGCAGAGTTCCTGTTGGCTCAGGCCGTCTTTCTTCCATAAGTGATACAACACGCTCCATTGTTCAATGGTGAGGTTCACCTCCAGCGTGTTGAATTTTTTTTGCAGCCGCCGGGCGATGGCTGTAGAAGCAATGCCGGCAATAAAGCTGTATAACTCGCCTTTCTTAAACTGGTTGTTTAGCATACAGTTGTTTATGCAACTAAGTAAATTTACTGGAATCTTTCCAATAAAAGAACCCGTACCGGTAAATTAATTTGCCTGTAGCTTTGAACCCATGCTTCTTTGGACATTGACAGCCGTACTGCTGGGTTTATATGGCTGCCTTATATTCTTTTACTTCTATCACTGGCGCCGGCTCCCCTTGCATGTGCCTCAAAAAGCGGCGTCCGACGTATACCTGTCGGTAGTTATTGCAGCCCGCAACGAAGAAGCCACCTTACCCGTACTGCTGCAGCGATTAATGGAGCAATCCTATCCCGGCCACTTGTTTGAGATCATTATTGTGGACGACTTCTCTATAGATGGGACCCGTGATGCCGTGATCCCTTTTCTTAACGGACGGGTGCGGCTTATCCAACCGAATACGGAAGCCGCCCTTTCTTCTAAAAAGAAGGCCATAGAAGCTGGTGTTACCGCTGCGAAGGGAAACCTAATCGTCATTACTGATGCCGACTGCCTTCCTCCCCCCCGGTGGCTGGAAAGCATGGCTACGTTCTATAGGGAAAAAGATCCGGTCTTTATAGCCGCACCGGTAAAGTTCCTGCACAATGGCTCCCTGTTGCAACTGTTCCAGGCCACGGACTTTATGGTGCTGCAGGGAATCACCGCCGCCAGCACAGGGGCCAACTTCCACACCATGTGCAACGGGGCCAACCTGGCCTATACCGGTGGGGCATTCCAGGCAGTCAATGGCTTTAAAGGCATCGACTCGGTAGCCAGCGGCGATGACATGCTCCTGATGTACAAGATCTGGAAACAATACCCTACGAAGGTCGCCTACCTGAAAAGTGAGGAAGCCGTGGTCTGTACCGAGCCCATGAAAACCTGGAAGGACTTCTTCAACCAAAGGAAGCGCTGGGCCAGCAAAACCATGCACTACGATGACTACCGCATTACCGCGGTGCTCGGGCTGGTTTACCTGGTTAACCTTTGGTTCCTTGTGCTCCTGGTAGCTGCATTCCTCTATCCCTCCTACTGGAAGCTGGTCCTGGTGTATTTAAGTCTAAAGACTTTGATCGAATTTCCCTTTGTAGCGGCGGTAGCCTCTTTCTATAACGAGCGCAGGCTCCTTCCCTATTTCCCGTTCTTTCAGCCCCTGCATATACTCTATACCGTAAGCGTGGGCTTTCTCAGCCAGTTGGGCAATTATGAATGGAAAGGCCGGCAAACAAAATAAATAATATCTTGCCTCTATGACCACCCGCTCACAATCTTTCTGGGGTTCGGCCTGGCAACGGCTGCAAAAGAACAAAGGCGCCATGGCTGGCCTGGTCATGATTGTACTGGCGGTATTGGTGGCCCTCTTTGCTTACTTCATTGCTCCTGACTCCTCACCTTTTGCCAACCGCATCATGCTGGAGATCGGTGGTGAGAAGCCCGGCTTTAAGCAAAGTTTCCTGCTGGTAAAAAAAGAACAGCAAAGAAGCGCTACTAATATATTGGAGCTTGCCCTTCAGGGCCGACAGGACGTGGTGGATTATCTTCCCATCACGCACTGGAGCAGGAAGGGCGACAGCCTTATTGTAGAGAAATACATCGATGAAGGAGTCACTGAGCGCATAAGCTTTCACCAACGTGCCGTAGCCGAAGATCCCGTCGTCACCAAACAATTTCTACTCGGTACCGATAGCTACGGCCGCGACATCTTAAGCCGCCTGATCATTGGCACGCGCGTCAGCCTGAGCGTAGGCCTCATTACCGTACTGATCTCGCTGACCGTAGGCATTGTGCTCGGTGCCATTGCCGGCTACTTCCGCGGGCGGGTGGACAACATCGTCATGTGGCTGATCAATGTGATCTGGAGCATCCCGACCCTGCTGCTGGTATTCGCCATCACCCTCATCCTTGGCAAAGGCTTCTTCCAGGTATTTATCGCTGTGGGGCTGACCATGTGGGTGAATGTCGCCCGCCTCGTGCGCGGACAGGTACTGGCCACGCGCGAACTGCAGTATGTAGAAGCCGCCCGTACCCTTGGCTTTTCCCACGCCCGCATTATTCTTCGGCACATACTTCCGAATATACTGGGGCCTATTCTGGTCATTGCCGCTTCCAACTTCGCGTCCGCCATTGTCATTGAAGCAGGCCTTAGTTTCCTCGGCGTGGGCGTGCAGCCCCCCCAACCGAGCTGGGGACTGATGATCAAGGAGAATTACAACTTTATCATTACCCAGAACCCCATGCTGGCCCTCGCACCCGGCTTCGCCATCATGATCCTGGTACTGGCCTTTAACCTGTTGGGTAATGGACTGCGCGATGCATTAAACGTGCGGGGCAAGCTCTGAGGGTTTCCGGAGCTCGCCCAGGATCAGGATACCCAGGCACATATAAAATATACTGCCTACCTTATCGGTCTCAACCAGGTCGCTCAGGAAGTTCACCGTGCAAATCATCGACAGCACCACGGCTATAATAGCCATCAGAGATCTCCAGAACCGGTCCGGCGCCGCATGATAAACCCGCTGGGTGGTGTAGAACATATAGCCAAGCAAAAACAGGAGCAGGAGCAGTCCCATCACTCCCTGCTCTATAATGGTCAGCAGGAAATAGTTGTGCACCGTAGAGCGCTCTTCGTTCTTACTCACCCACGTTTTGAAAGCGGGCACTGCATAGCGCTGGTAGTGATAGTAATAGGTATTGGGTCCATAACCCGTTTGCCAATTGTCCTTGATCATGCGCACACCCGCAATCCACCGGTAAAAGCGCTCGGCAGTAGAAACGTCCTTTAACTGGTAGGTAGCCACCAGGTGCTCCCTGAAATCCGTGTGGAAGACCGTGGTCTCATAATCATGCGCAAAGCGCAGGTAGCGGTTATCGGCCTTCAGCCACAGCACCGTTGCCAACACCAGTACCAGGGAAGTGATATAAGCCCACAGCAGCAACTTCTTTTGCAGCAGCCAGTAAGCCACTCCTCCCACGATAAGTGCCAGCCATGCTCCCCGGGCATAGGAAAGATACAGGGCGGCCAGTGCCACCAGCAGTGTGCTCACCAGCAATCCTTTAGCCCAGGAAGAGCGGGCAGCAGAATGAAAGGCGATGAGCAGGGGAATGGTAATGACCAGCAGCGCTGAGTAATTTACGTGGTTGCGGAAGAATGGGGAAAGGCTGTCATTGATATCCTCAAACGTAAAACCCTTGTAAGCATGACGCACCAGGACCACGACGGTCAGCACCATCATCGAGGTCACCAGCACGCCGCCAAGCCGGGCAAAATCTTTCGGTTCCCTGAGCAACAGTAGTGGAGCACCCACAAAAGCAAGCAGGTACCAGCTCTTTGCCAGCAGGAACTTCCCGGAAATAAGCGTGTCACTTGAAAACGCCGTACTGATCGACCACCACCCGGCCTGCAACAACAGCACGATAAACAATACCGAAGAAAAAACAGCAGGTCCTTGCCAGCGCCGGCGCTGCACCACCAGTAGCAGGACCACGAAAGAGACCAGCAGCATCAGGGGTTCATCGGGCAGGTCGGTGGATAGGGTCGACGTGGCACTGTATTCCACCGACCAGGGAATAGAACCTATCAGAATCAAAAACAGTATGGAAGGATAGCCACTCAGGAGCAGGGCTACTGCACCAACTGCCAGCAGGGCCACTACCTCAGGCCGGTGAAAGTAAACTGCTACCCAGCAGCCCAGGGCAAACAGTAATGTAATAAGAATAGCACCTGTTTTTTGTGGCTTATCCATATTGCTTGCGGCTTTGAAGGCCAGCTGTCAATAGTAGCCCAAACACCAATGACGCAAACGCGGTCAACAGCAGCACCTGCAGTATCCTGGGCTTATCAGCCCTGACGGCCGGGCGGGCCATTTCCACTACCAGCAGGGCCTGTGGATTGGTATGCAGCACCAGGCTGTATTCGGCTATCAGCTTTTCGTATTGGGAGATCTGCTCCAGCAGGTTCTTTCTTCTGAGGCTTGCCAGCTCGGCACCTCCTGGCTGTTGACGGGCAGAGTCCGGTGCTCCCGAATAAGCCTTCTGAAGTAGCCTGTATTGCTCCTGCAACCGCTGAAGCACCAGGGCATTTCCCTGGCTTTGCAGCGACTGGTGCAATTGCTGCAACTTGTTGAACAGACTATTGGCCAGTGTGGCTGCCATGGCAGGCTTGCGGTCCCACACCTTTACTTTTAACTCGCCGTACTCACTCTTCTCCACCTTTGAATTGTGCTTAAACACCTGCGCCACTTTAAGAGGTGATGCATTCTCCATTCCATAGTAGGAGGCCAGGTTGTGCTCGGCCGCCACGGCCAGGTACAAGGTATCCAGCTTGCCGGTCCCTACTACAGGGTCCAGTTCATCAGCCGTACCGATGGTGGGATAAAGCTGTTCGATGTTGTCGCTAAAGATCCTTGCTTTATCGCTGGCAAAGCCGGGAGCCGGCAGCGCTGTGACTACCGAGAGGTATTGCTTTGGCTGCAGCAGCAGGATCACCAGGGCTACGGCCGTCACTCCGAGTGTTATAGCCAGGATTGTTTTCCACCACCGGCTAATGATCGTCAATAAATCGGGCATGAAACAATAGTTAAAGAGCGGAGAAGGACTTCTTTCTCCAATTGATTGGTACAAACATAATCAAAGCCGTCAGAATACTTCCCACTAATAGGGTTAGAAACGTGTTGGCACCCAACCGGTACCCTCCATAAAACAACGCCAGCAGCAAAGCTCCCGTACCTGCATACAAAACCGCATCCCGCACCTGTAGCGGCGTGTTCCAGGCCCGGCCGGCCACTACACCACAAGCCAACGCACAGAAGTACTGGCTCACCAGGGCCGCCGTACCACAGGCCAGGGCGCCCCACACCGGGATCAACAGCCCATTGAGCGTCATATTGACCAAAGTGCTGATTACCACAATCACAATAAAGGGTTGGAACAGTCCCCTGGCGGTCAGCAGCGAGCCATAAATATGGATCACGTAATAAGCAGGCAATACCGCTATGGTCACCAGCAACACCCGGGAATGATAGGGATCATTAATGCCGTATAAAAGATCAGTCACCCAGCCGGCATAAACCGCTACAAACGCCAGCAGGCTGATACTCGCCAGCAGCAGCAGGTGGCGGAGTTTAAGCATTGTCTCCCTCACCAATGCTTCCTGGGCCCTGTGTCGCGATACATAGGGCAGCAGGAACGACGCCGCCAGAAAGCCCACCGTGTTACCCGCATCCAGCAGCCTATAGGCAGTGGCGTATACCCCTGCCTCGTAGGCACCGTTGGGATGCACCCGCTCCAGCAGGAATGCATCCAGGCGGCTGTGCACCGACATGGTAAGCACCAGCACCGAGAACGGCAGGGTGAGGCGGATGATCTCTTTTAACGCAGGGGGATATAGCCCTTCCGCCTTTATAAACTTCCGGCTCAGGACATAAGCCAGGACCAGCGTAACGGAAAGCGACGCCACCTGCAGGGAAAGAAAGAACGGCAGGCTGATGTGCACCGGGCCAAACAGCGGGTACAGGAACGGGGCCGCTGCCAGGATCATCAGCAGCTTGTCGAGCACCGACATCCAGGCGTCGGTCGTAAAGTACTGGTGGCCGGTAAGTATGTTTCGGAAAAACAGCAGGAAGGAGGATCCTGCCTGCACACCGCACACCAGCCAAACGATATCCCAGCGCGTGATCCCGCTCGCGGCGGCCACAGCCACTACTATCCCGCAATACAATCCCACCAATACCATTTTAAACTGCAGCAGCCTTCCCAGGTGCAGCGGCTCCTGCATCGCCAGCTGCCGGTTCAGCATGTTGGTAATGCCGGCATCGGCCAGGAAGCTCAGGATAATGGCCATGTTCATGATGGAGAAATAGGCACCGTACTCTTCATGGCCTACCAGCACCTGCAACTGCCGGTCGATGCCAAAGATCCACAGCGGCTTCACCAGCACGTTCAGCAGGACCAGTCCTGAAAAGCTTTTAAGGAAGGTGACAGACTTCATCTATACAGGAGGCTCATAAGCCTACAAGATCGGGAAAATGGGGAAGAATAAGAAAGTCCATAGTTTATAGTCCATGGTCCATGGTAAGACACCCTCCATTAAATATTTATCAATAAGACCTTTATGTACAGCGTATAGCATACCGCTTTCTTCTGGCAGCTGGCAGCTATAAGCTAGCAGCTCCTCCTGTCTCCCGTCTCCCGTTAATCATTACATTTGCCCCCTATAAAAAACTGTTTCATGAAATTAGTAGAAAACAAAGTAGTCATCGTAACAGGTGCCGCCAGGGGTATTGGCGAAGGTGTGGCTTTAAAGCTGGCCGAGCACGGCGCCCATATTGCCTTTACCTATGTGAGCGAAAGCAGTGCAGAAAAGGCCGCCAACCTCCAGGAGCGCCTCACCAGCATGGGTGTCAAAGCCAAAGCCTACCGCAGCAATGCCGGTGACTTTGCCGAATGCGAGAGCTTTGTAGCCGACGTGGTCAAGGAGTTCGGAACAGTGGACGTATGCATCAACAATGCCGGCATTTCCAAGGACAACCTGTTGCTGCGCATGACCCCCGAGCAGTGGAACGACGTGATCGCTATCAACTTGAACAGTGTTTTCAATATGACCAAGCAGGTCATCCGCCCCATGATGAAAGCCAAGGCCGGCAGCATCATCAATATGAGCTCGGTGATCGGGCTGATGGGCAACGCCGGGCAGGGCAGTTATGCCGCTTCCAAGGCCGGTGTCATCGGCTTTACCAAGAGCATGGCCAAGGAACTGGGCAGCCGCAACATCCGCTGCAACGCCATTGCCCCCGGCTTCGTGGAAACCGACATGACCTCTTACCTGAAAGAAGGCGAGCAGGCCGACAAATACAAAGCCGGCATTCCCCTGGGCCGCTTTGGCACTGCCGAAGACATCGCCAACGTTACCCTCTTCCTCGCTTCCGACCTGAGCAGCTATGTCACCGGCCAGGTCATCAGCGCCGACGGCGGCCTTTACATGTAATCCTTTACAACATCGATCTTACTAAAGCCGGCTCTGCCCGGCTTTTTTATTTTTCCTGCCTAATTCCTAATCCCTATCCCGATAACTATCGGGACCCCATTCCTCCTTCTCAATGCTCCAACCTGATCCCCCTCCGCTGAATATAGCTATGCCACAGCAACAGGGTAGCCATGGAGCGGTAAGGCCGCCACGGCTCGGCCAGGGCCAGTACCTCCTCCTTCGTTACCGCAGGGGCCAGCCCCTTCACCTCCCTGATGGAATTCACCAGTGCCAGGTCACCCAAAGGGAAGATGTCGGTACGGCGCAGGGCGTGCAGCAGGTAAATATCCACCGTCCAATCGCCGATCCCCTTTAGCTGCTTCAGGCCCCCCCGCACCTCCTCGTCCGGCAGGTAGTGATACCGCTTCAGGCTGATACGACCTTCGCTTAGCGCCATGGCCAGTCCTCGCACATACCCTATCTTTTGCCGGCTGAAGTAGCACCCGCGCAAATCCTCGTCACTCAGCGCCAGGATCGCTTCCGGGGCGATATTCCCCACCCTTTCCTTTAGCCTCTTATAGGCCGCATAGGCCGAAGCCAGCGACACCTGCTGTTCCAGGATCGTCAGCACCAGGGTTTCCAACCGGTTGGGACGCACCCAGAAAGGCGGCGGACCGTACTGCTTCAGTATCCCCTTCAGCTCTGTATCCCTTTTTGCTACCTGGGCGCACAACGCCTGGTAATTCTCCCTGGTAAACCGCTCGATCATAAGGAGCAAAAGTAACACCTTGAGAAAAGTTGCGCGTTTTAAGCAACGAGCTACGAGCAGGAAGCTTCCTCCCGGGA
>DASWYM010000567.1:0-25108 GCA_036404975.1 Chitinophagaceae bacterium | reverse complement strand
AAGCTGCAGGCCTGGGACAGCGCTGCCGGCTTCCTGATGGTGGAAGAGGCGGGCGGCAAGGTGACCAACCTGAAGGGAGCCCCCTACAATCCCTACGAGCCGGGGATCATTGCCACCAACGGCATCATCCACGACGAACTGATGAGAGAGGTCAATAACCCGTCATAGACGGCAGTCCCGGAGCACTCCGGTGAATTATTAAAAGGAATAACATGGAAGAGCGTACAGAAATATCTACCCTCGGTGAGTTTGGACTGATCGAGCACTTAACGAAGAACTTTGAAATACAGAATGCCTCCTCCGTGGTGGGAGTGGGCGATGACGCCGCTGTTATAGACCACTTCGGCAAGCAGACCATCGTGACCAATGACCTGCTGATCGAGGGGGTACACTTCGACCTGATGTACACGCCCCTGAAGCACCTTGGCTACAAGAGCGTGATCGTCAACCTGAGCGACATATACGCCATGGGCGGCACCCCCACCCAGATCACCCTTGGGCTGGCTTTCAGCAACCGCTTTAGCCTGGAAGCCCTCGACGAGTTCTACGAGGGGGTGCACGCGGCCTGCGACCTGTACGGCGTGGACCTTATTGGCGGCGATACCAGCACCTCGCAGAAAGGCTTTATCATCTCGGTAACCGCCATTGGCGAGGTGACGCCCGATAAATACATCCGCCGCAACGGCGCCCAGAAGGGCGACCTGCTGTGCGTGAGCGGCGACCTGGGGGCGGCCTTCCTGGGCCTTACCCTGCTGGAGCGCGAAAAGCAGATCTTCCTCGAGAACCCGCAGATCCAGCCCGACCTGGAGGGCGAGAAATACGTGGTGGGCCGCATCCTGAAACCCGAAGCCCGCAAAGACATCATCGGCTTCCTGACCGACAACGACATCACCCCCACCTCCATGATCGACATTTCCGACGGCCTGAGCTCGGAGATCCTGCACATCTGCAAGCAGAGTAACAAAGGCTGCGTGCTCTACGAAGAAAAGATCCCCATTTCGGAGGAAACCCGCCTGGCCGCCTATAAGTTCCAGCTCGACCCTACAGCCTGTGCACTGAGCGGGGGCGAGGACTACGAGCTTCTTTTTACCATTCGTCAGGAAGATTACGATAAACTCACCACAAATGAAGAAATTAGCGTTGTAGGATACATCACCGATGAAGAAGAGGGAAGGCATATCATTACCAAGGGTGGAAACCGCTACCCCATTACCGCCCAGGGATGGAACGCCTTCCGGGAGTAGACTATCTGCCATGAAACACCTCCTCTGCCTGGCCACCCTGGTACTGACGCTTACCTCCTGCATGGTGAGCAAGTCGCTCAGCAAGCCGTATAACCCGGCCCGCAAGTTCGCGCGCGAGCAACTGGAAAAGGATTATACGATCTTCCGTGGTGTCCTGGAGGAAGAGCACCCCGGATTGTACTGGTACACCCCCAAAGACAGCATGGACCTTTACTTCGAACGGGGCCGCGCCATGATCCAGGACTCGATGAGCGAAGTGGGGTTCCGCAATATCTTAAGCTACGTAGTGTCGAAGATCGGCTGCGGCCACACCACGGTACGCTCCTCCGAGCGCTTTGCCCGCGCCACCGACAGCCTGCGGGGCCGGCAGTTTCCCCTCGGATTGAAGTTCTGGGCCGACACGGCCGCCGTGACCTATAACCTCCACCGCCGCGACAGCAGCATCCAAAGGGCTTACGTGGTGAAGGAGATCGACGGGAGGCCCGTGATGCAGATCGTGGACTCGCTGTTCCGCTACCTCTCTACCGACGGCTACAACCTGACGCACAAGTACCAGACCCTGAGCAATAGGGGCGTGTTCAACGGCCTTTATGGATCCGTATACGGTATAAAACCCCGCTATACCATCACTTACCTCGATTCGGAGCAGCGGCTGCGCACGGCCAGCATGCCCCTCTACATCCCGAAGAGGGACACCAGCCGGCGCATCGGCGACCCGGAGGAGGAGCCCCGCAGGCTCTCCCGGAAGGAGCGCCGCAAACAGGTGCTGCGCAGCGCCCGCAGTATGCGCATCGATACGGCGCTGAACACGGCCTTTATGGACCTGAACACCTTTGTGAAGGGCATGAAGGTGAACCGCTTCCTCCACCAGTCGTTCCGCCGGCTGGAAAAGGAAAAAGTGCCCAACCTGGTGATCGACCTGCGGGGCAACGGCGGTGGCAGCGTGGTGGCCTCCAACCTGCTGACCAAGTACCTGGCCCGCGAGCCCTTTAAGATCGCCGACTCGCTGTATGCCCTCAAGCGGTCCAGCCGCTTTGCACCCTACCAGGACGACCGCTTCCTGAACTGGCTGTTCCTGGCCTTTATGACCAAAAAGAAGGAGGACGGCTACTACCACTTCCGCCTCTACGAGGGAAAGTACTTCAAGCCCAAAAAGCGCAACCACTTCGACGGCCACGTGTATGTGCTCTCGGGGGGTAACACCTATTCGGCCGCAACCCTTTTTGCCTACTCGGTGGGCAGCCAGGACAACGTGACCATCGTGGGCGAGGAGACCGGTGGCGGCGCCTATGGCAACAACGCCTGGCTCATCCCCAACGTCACCCTGCCGGTGACCGGTGTGCGCTTCCGCCTGCCCCTGTTCCGCCTGGTGATCGACAAGGACATCCCCAAAGGCTATGGCGTTCCGGCCGAAGTGGAGGCCCTGCCCACGGTGGATGCCATCCGCCGCAATGCCGACTTCAAGACCGAAAAGGTGGTGGAGCTGATCAAAACCTCCAAACCCATGTCGGTGCAACGCTAATCCCTAATCCGCTGTCAATCTTCCCAAAGCACCTCATGAAATACCTGCCCCTCCTGCTGCTGACCACCCTGGCCTTTACCTCCTGCTCCAAGGAGCGCGACTCCGAATGCCTCGACGGCACCATCGAATACATGGGCGACCCCGCGGCCGATGGCCTGGGCTGGGTGCTGCGCACGGATGGCGAAAATCCGCGCTACTTCGTGCTGGGCAACCTGCCCGGCAACTACCAGGTGGACGACCTGGAAGTGAATGCCTGCCTCTACAATACCGGCCAGAAGATGACCTGCTTTTGTGCCGAGCCGCCGGATAAATACGCCGTGACCTCTATACGGAAGCGGTAAAGCCGGTCAGAGAGTCATTGGGTTATTAGGTCAGTGGGTCATTGAGTCATTAAGGCCCTTGCGGATTCATCCCACTCCAATTCCTAAAAACAGCCGGTTCTCCCGCCTAATTCCCAATTCCTAATCCCTAATCCCTTCTCAACCCAGCTACCATAATTCCCTACATATTCCCTAGATATTCCCTATTAATTCCCTATATATTCCCTATCTACGAGGATAGGGAATTAGATGGGAATATGGTGGGAATATCCAGAGAATGTCCTGGGAATAAAGGAGCCGGAGGCCCGTTTTGACCTGCTTTGTAGTTGAAACCCGGTAGGCAGAAAAGCAAAAGCCCCGACGGATGCCGGGACTCTATACAGTACGTTCACTTCCTTATTCCTAAAACGCTAAATCTTCTCTTGAGTGAATATCTTGAACTCGTCTGCATCCCGCCAGAAGGGGAACTTCTCGCGAATGTGCTCGAGGTGTTCTTTTTCGAGGGTGATGGTGAAAGTATCTTCGTTGTCTTCCTTGTGGTAAAGCACTTCACCGAGGGGGTCCACCACCATGCTGTCGCCGCTGTGGTAGATCCTGTTGCCATCCTCCCCCACGCGGTTGACGCCGATCACGTAGCACTGGTTCTCGATGGCGCGGGCTACCAGCAGGGTCTTCCAGGCATGGGAGCGGCGCTCGGGCCAGTTGGCCACGTACACCAGCACGTCGTACTCGAAGGAGCCGTCCTCGCCAAACTGCTGGCGGGCCCACACGGGGAAGCGCAGGTCGTAGCACACCAGCAGGTTGATGCGAAAGCCGTTAGCCGACGCAATAAAGCGCTGGCTGCCGCCGCTGTAATGCTGGTCCTCGCCGGCAAAGGCAAAGAGGTGGCGCTTGTCGTAGTAGCCGTACTGCCCGTCGGGTTGCATCCAGATAAGGCGGTTCAGGTAATCGTCGCCGTCTTTGATGATGACCGAGCCGGTGAGGATCATGCGGTTCTCGGCCGCCACGCGCTTCATCCAGTGCACCGTCTCGCCGCTCATATCTTCGGCCAGCACTTCGGGCTTCATGCTAAAGCCGGTGGAGAACATCTCGGGCAGGATCACCACCTGGGTGGTGCCTTTAAGGGCTTTGATCTTGCGCTCGAAGGCATGGAGGTTGGCTTCTTTTCCTTCCCAGTGAAGGTTGGCCTGAATGAGGGTAAATGTAAGGTTCGCCATTCGGTGCAAGATAGTATTTTAGAGCATTAAATACCCTCCATGAACCGGTTCCAGGATGTAGACTTCCGCACCGTAGGCGAGTTTTTGGACTACCTGCCGCCCGGCGAGCTCCGGATCGTGGAGCGCCTGCGCGAGCTGGTGTTCGAATGCATTCCCGATGCCCGGGAAAAGCTGGCCTATAACGTTCCCTTTTATTACCGGCATGGGCGCATGGTCTTTATCTGGCCCGGCTCGGTGCCCTGGGGCAGGAACAAAAAGGAAGGCGTGGAACTGGGTTTTTGCCGGGGCCACCTGCTGCCCGATCCCTCCTACCTGAATGGGGGCAACCGCAAGCAAGTGTACATCAAAACCTTCTTCAGCACGAAGGAGATAAACGCTCACACGGTACGGCAGTTACTGTACGAGGCGGCCATGATTGATGCCGAGGAATACGCTAAAAAGAAAGCGGCACGCCAGAAGGCTCCTGATTAGGGGGGCGTACTTGATGACCTACTTTTTCCTGGCCCTCCGGGGCAGCTTGGTACCTTTAGGCCACAATTGGGCAATGCACCTATCCACTGTTTCTATTGCCCGCTTATACAGTTCGGGGTGACCCTGGGTCATCTTCTTCAGGATGGCGCGGCACTCGTGCAGGAACAGGGGTGCAAATTCGGTGTCGTAGTGAATGATCTCGGCGCTGTTGTCGATGATGTCGGCATACTTCACCGTCTGCGAATCGGCGCTGGTCTTTTCGAGGCGCGCCGTCTCGCGCTCCTTGCGCTTGCGGCGGTTCCATTGGGGATAGTCTTCCTTCACGTACACGTCGGTCAGCTCCACCACCAGTCCAACGGTGCGCTCTGTCTTTTCGCGGTCCATCAGGCCCAGTAAAAAGTCGTGGATATCCTCCTGCGTTACAGGAGTGTCTTCCAGCACGTCGTGCAGCAGGGCCGCTGCCAGTATGGTCACGTCGTCGCTGTACCCGCGGCAGATCTTCATCACGCGCTCGGGGTGCACGATGTAGCGCTCGGGGGTGTATTTGCGCATCTGGTTGCCGTGCGACTTGTCGGCGAAGTCGCGTATTTGCTTTAATACTTCTTCCATGTATTCTCTGCGTCCTGTTACCGGAACGTGTAGCATACATCAAAAAAGGTACCTTTTTGGTAGAATGAATAATGAGTGATCAGTAATGAGTAGAGAGAAGCTACAAGCCGCAAGCTATAAGCGGCCATTGAAAGAACCCGGTAGAAATGCCCGAGCCTTTCTTATGTCCTGGGGTTTCTTCAACCCGTAAACTTGTAAACAAGTAAACTCGTAAACTCTTGTACATTGTGCATTGAACCTTGTGCCTTCTCTCGCCTAATTCCTAATCCCTATCCCGATAGCTATCGGGACCCAATTCCTGGTCCCCACTCCCTAGTCCCTTTACGGCACTGCTGACCAGTTCGGGCTCAAAGCCCTTCTGCATCAGGTAGTCCATCGTCTTTTTGCGGCGCACGAGGTACTGCTCGCCTTTGAGGGCGGCGTATTTTTTTTCCGCCAGCTTGTCCAGGGTCTTCAGGTAGTCGTCTTCGTCAATCTCCTTTAGCGCTTTCTTAATGGAGTACTCGCTCACCTTCTTTTCCTTTAGCGCATAGTAGATCTTCTTGCGGCCCCAGTCCTTCATGCGGAACTTGCCGCCGGCAAACTGCACGGCAAAGCGTTCTTCGTTGAGGTAGTTCTCCTCGATGAGGGTGGAAAGTATCTCGTCGTGCTCGGCACGGCGCACGCCCAGGTCCCAGAGCTTTTGCTGCACCTCGTAGTGGCTGCGCTCCTGGTAGCCGCAGTACTGCCGCAGCTTCTGGAGGGCTTGCTCTTTGGTTAGGTATTTCTTTTCCAAGTTTAAAGGGTTTAATGTTTAAGGTTTAAGGTTGGTGCCTGCGCATAGATCGGTTGCGTCCCTCATGAACTTTAAACTTTAAACCTTAAACTTTTAAACTTCTTCCAGCAACTCCCGGCATCCAAACTCCTTCTCCAGCAGCTGGTCGTAGTAATCGGCCTTCTGGAACAGGTAGCGGAACATGTCGGTGCCGTTCTCCTTACTCATGTCCATATCGTACATGATGCACGACAGCACGATGCTTTGCTTGACGCAACTGAGCACCAGGCTATCGAGCTTGTGGTTCTCCTCGAGCAGGAACTTATAGAGCGGCCGTATCTGTGCCGTGTCGGCCGGCAGGTTGCACAGGTAGGCATCGCCGGAGACAAAGTAGTTATCGGGGTTGTAGTTGATCTTGATCTTGGCGGCCCCTTCCTTCACACTCCAGTTGTTGTGGCCGTCGCGGGCCAGCTTCACGTCCTTGCCCAGGTCGGCGAGGATCTCCTCAACGGTCTTGGCAATGCCCACGGGCTTGCTTTCGCGCTCGGGCATCTGCGGCAGCTTCACTTCGGTACCGCAGAAGGGACAATATTTTGTAGCATCGATATTGGAGGGCAGCACCAGCGTGTCGCAACTGTGGCAGCGGGTGGAGGGTTCGCCCCGGTGGGGTGAATACATCTCCAGCGCCTCGCGCAGGTAGCTGACCGGCAGGGCAAAGCCCAGGTTGTCGCCCCCGCGGATGATAAAGGAGTTCACCCCGATCACCTCGCCTTCCTTATTCACCAGCGGGCCACCCGAGTTGCCGGGGTTGATGGCCGCATCGATCTGTATATATTTCAACCCGTCGCGGATACGGTCGGCCTTGGAGATCACCCCCTGGGTGGCCGTATAGTTCAGCCCATAGGGGTGACCGATAGCCACCACCACTTCACCGTCGTATACCTTGCCGTAGTCGCCCAGGCGGATCTCGGCGATCTGCACGCCCTCGGGGGGCTGCAGGAAGGCCAGGTCGTGCTTTTTGTCGGTATACCACACGCGCGACAGGCGGCGCTCGAAGAAGCGGCCGGCAATGGTCACTTCGGCATTCTTGCTCACCACGTGCTCATTGGTCACGATCAAGTCGAACTCCTTTACGTAAAAGCCTGTACCCGTGCTCGTCTGGGTCGCTATCTGGATGATGGCCGGCCGGTATAGTTCTATTATCTGCTGGGTATTCATATAACCACGGATTTAAGGATTGATTGGATTAGCAGGATTTCTTTGCATCCCTTTGTCGTTGATTAATCTTTTGAATTGGAGGCTTTTGGCTCCAAAGTTTATAAGCAACCCTACTTCCAGGTTATGGGTCTCTAAATAATTCAGTCCTTGCGCCAAGTGGGCATCTGTTAGCTCAGATAATGCTTTTAACTCCACAGCGATCTTCTCTTCTACCATAAAATCAACTCTCCTTCTGCCTACCAATTCTCCCTCATAGTAAATAGGCATGTCTACTTCGTGCGTAAAGTTGATACCTGCCTTCGCCAGCTCAATTGCCAGGCATTTATGATAAACCGACTCCACATAGCCATTCTTCATCTTCTGGTGTACCCTCATGGCACACCCGATTATAGCCGATGTAATATCCCCATACTTTAGGGGTGGCTTTGTTTCCTTATGGTCTATCGTGCTGTTCATATAATCGGGTTAATCCGTTAATCCTGCTAATCTGTGGTCGTTACTTCGTTTCCAGGTTTAAAAACTCTATCTCTGCGGTGAAGCTCTGGTTAAAGGTCATCTGGTTATCGAACTTGATCTTGTCGGTAGCAAACTTCAGCTCGGGGTACTTGGCCTTCCAGCTTTCGGTGATCTCGTTGATGGAGGCAATGATAGCGTCTTTATTGAATTCTTTTGTTTCCTTGTTGTAGTAGTTAATATGGTAGCCCAGCTCCACGAAGAACTCCTGGTAGTTCACCATCATGAACAGCAGGAACAGCTCGGTGAGGGGGCGGGGCAGGCTGTAGGAATACTGGCAGTAGGCTATGCCGTACTCGCTGATGCGGGCGGCTATCTCGGGATGCTTGTTCTCACGGTACCAGTTTATGTTCTGGTTGGCGTTGTAGATAGCATCGGCAATGGTTTTGTGGTTCTGCGGCGTCACGATCGAGAAGGTAAACTTCGAGCGGAACAAGTAAGGGAACACCTCTTCCTTCGTGCGGGCCTGCAGCTTCACGAACTCATCCATCATCTCCTGGTTCTTTTCCGTCACCGGGCGATCGTCCTTGCGGAAATAGATCTCCACGATCTTTTCCAGTTCCAGCAGGAGCTTTCCTTCCGGCACCAGCATAAAGTCGATGCGGTAGGCCAGGGCCAGCAGCAGGTAGGCAATACCGCCGGAGTACTTGTCGTGGTCCACCGAGTTGATCATGTCGAGCGTTTCCTTGATCCATAGCTGCAGGTACTTGAATTTGATCTCTTTCTCCTCGCGGGGCACCTCGATCACGTGCTCATTGTCCAGGGGCGAAAGGGTGGTAAAGTCCTGCACCAGCAGGTCGTCCTGCTTATCGGCTTTAGTGGCCAGTTCTTTCAGTCCGTAGTAGAGCTTGCTGGGGTTGGCCGTCTCGATGTCCGAGTCGAACATCATGGTCAGCTTGTCGCCGTTGAGGGCGTAGCGGGTATAATAAAGTGAGAAGTTCTGCTCCAGGAGGCGCCGCATCACCGGCACGCTGGGCTGGGGCATGAGGGCCAGCGACACTTCGGCCTCCAGCATTTCCTCGTTATAAAAGCCCCGCACGATCTTGGAACCCTGGAAGAACGAAAAGCTGCCCTCCTTGCCGTTCTGCCGGTGCTCCACGTTCTGCACCGCATCGTCGCGGAGGTAATCAAAAAAGGCGGCTATGCTTTCGTAGCGCTTCTTCTCCTTGAAAAGGGCATCGGCCTCGTTCCACTTATCCACCTTCTCCACGGGCTTGTTGTTATCCGAGTAGCGGCCGAATTGTATGGTTGGGTTCTGAGGGTTGTTCACGGTTTCTTCTTCCTTTTTCTTTGACCAGCTAAATATCTTTTCCAGCATAGTTCCGTCCTTTGGTTCACAAATATGCACTACAATGCCAAGATTCCTAAGGCGTTTCCTGCAATACGATGTTAAGACTGCCCCTTAGTGCTTCAAAATATGGGCCTAACCTGCTAGGTTATAGTCTATAGTCCATAGTCTATCGTTGTGTCCGGCAGGGCTTAACGTCTATTGTCGCGATTGCCACCCGATGGGGTACGCCCCTGGCTGGAGCCTAAGCCGCTTGGCGCTTTCAGGCTCTGCAGTAAGTACTCCCGCTCGCAGCTCCTAGCTGGCAGCTCGCAGCTTATAAAGATAACCCACAAGCTTTACACAGGTTGCCTCAACTTGTGCAAAATTGCTTAGTTTCGCCCCCATCCTTCTGCTTCCTTTAGCATTATAAAAGAACAGGGGGACAGAGCACCAAAGACAAATTAAATACGATGAAATTTATTGTTTCTTCTTCCCAACTGCTAAAACAACTGCAACATATAGCAGGCGTGATCAATGCCAACACTGTACTCCCCATCCTGGAAGACTTCCTGTTCGAGATCGACAACAACAAGCTCACCGTAGTAGCCACCGACCTGGAGACCGTGATGCGCATCCAAATGGATATCGAGTCCAAAGAACCCGGCAAAGTCTGTATCCCGGCCAAGATCCTGATGGACTCCCTGAAGAACATTGCCGACCAACCGCTGACCTTCACCATCGACAAGAACTTCGGGGTGGAGATTACCTCCGATAACGGTAAGTATAAGGTGATGGGCGAAAACCCCGACAACTTCCCCAAAGAGCCGGCTGCCGACGACACTACTTCTTTTACCATGCCCGCCACGGCCCTGGTAACCGCTATCAATAAAACCCTCTTTGCCGTGAGCAACGACGACCTGCGCCCCGCCATGACGGGTGTGTTCTTCGAGCTCAACAAGGACTATATACAGTTCGTGGCTACCGATGCCCACCGCCTCGTGCGCTACAAGCGTACCGATGTGAGCTGCCCGCGTGCCGACTCCTTTATCGTGCCGCGCAAGCCGCTGAACCTGCTGAAGAGCGCCCTGCCCGACAACGAGGACGAGATCACCGTCAACTACAACAGCAACCACCTCTTCGTAAAGCACGGCACTACCCAGATGAGCTGTCGCCTGATCGATGCCCGCTTCCCCGACTATAAGGTGGTAATCCCTGCCGATAACCCCTATAAGCTCATCGTAAGCAAGCCCCAGTTCCAGAGCGCCCTGCGCCGCGTAAGCGTGTTCTCCAACAAGAGCACCAACCAGGTGGCCCTGAACATCAGCGGCAGCGAGCTGCAGCTGGCCGCCCAGGACATCGACTTCTCCTTCGAGGGCAACGAGCGCATGAAGTGCCAGTACGACGGCGAAGACCTGACCATCGCCTTCAACGCCCGCTTCCTCATCGAAATGCTGAACGCCTCCGACGGCGAGGAAGTACGCATCGAGCTGTCGACCCCCACCAAGGCCGGCATCCTCCGCCCCTCCGACAGCGACGAGAACGAGGACCTGCTGATGCTGGTAATGCCACTGATGCTGAACCAATAATCAACTATATAGGTTAACAAATCTTCAGGAAAAGGTCTCCATTACGGGGGCCTTTTCTTTTAAACCTTTCCATCAACGGCACCCTAAAGCCGAAACCATCAGTGAAGCGGGCCCGACTGACTATTCAGGCGGGCACTCTTGCCTATCCATTACAAAGTTCCTTAAGCATTATGGTGTAAAGAAGTAGGGGGCTTCAAAGGTCTATACTTCCTATTTCTTCCTGTTTCGGATCTATAAAGGTCTATAGATATCGTAGTGCCGGTGATTTGTAAGGCTCTTTCACCTGTACATTTACACATTTGCATATTTGCATATCAACCCATTCCATTCTGCTCCTTGTACAGCTTGTAGCGGGCCTTGATCCGGTCCCTGTACATCCAGACCAACATCCCGAACACCAGTACCACCACCGCGTTGAGCACAAAGGCCCAGGTGACGCCCAGCTGCTCGGTCAGGTAGCCTATCTCGAAGTTGCCGATGGGCGCCAGGCCCAGGAACATCAGGATATAAATACTCATCACCCGCCCGCGAAACTCCTGCTTCACCATTCCCTGCACCATGGTGTTCATCATCGACGCCTGGCAGAGCAGCCCCAGCCCGATGAGGAACAGCAGCACCAGCGCCAGCGAAAAAGAAGTGGTAAAGGCAAAGGCCACCAGGCAGAGGCCGAACAGGGTATTGCCCCCCACGATGAACAGCAGGGGCGGCACCTTGTTGGCATAAACCCCCACCAGGTAGGTGGCCAGCACGGCTCCCAGCCCGGTGGCGGAATACAGGTAGCCCAACCCCTTGGCACCCAGGCCAAAGCTGTCCTGCGCAATAATGGGCATGATGGTCGTATACGACCATCCGAAGATGGACACCACGCCCACAAACAGCAACAGCACCCGGATAACCGGGTGAGTAAAGGAATACGATACTCCCTGCCTGATCGCTTCCAGCGGGTGCAGGGTCTGGTCGGACGGTACCTCGCGGATCTTTACGAAAGAAAGCGCCACCAGCACGGCTATATAACTCAGCCCGTTGGCAATAAAAGCGCCACCCGTGCCCACCCACGCAATCAGCAGTCCTGCCAGTCCCGGGCCGATCACGCGGGCCGCATTAAAGCTGCCCGAGTTGAGCGCAATGGCCGAGGCCAGCCGCGGCTTGCCCACCAGCTCCGGCACCAAGGCCTGCCGCGCCGGGGCATCCAGGGCGTTCACCGTACCCATAAGGAAGGCGATGGTCCCGATGACCGGCACCGTGGCCACACCCATATTGGTCAGCACGCCCAGTAGCAGGGCCAGCACCATGTTGGCGCTCTGGGTAAAATAGAGGATCTTCTTTTTCGGAAGGCGGTCCACCACCACCCCGCCAAACAGCGAGAACAGCAGCGAGGGCGCCGTGCCCAGGGCCGCCACCAATCCTATAAGAAAGGCTGAGGAAGTAAGCTGCAGCACCAGCCAGCCCTGCGCCACGATCTGCAGCCAGGTGCCTATGAGTGAAAAAAATTGCCCAAAGAAATAGATGCGGTAATTGCGGCTCTGCAGCGCCGGGAACGACTGGAACCGCCGCACCCACACGGTGTTCTCCCCTACAGCCACCTCCGGGCTCTGGCTCACCAGGTACTGTTCTTCCTTCTTATGGGGGGGATGTGGTTCCATGCGGCCCTATTCAAACAATTTTTAAGCCGGAGCAGCATAGCTCTATGGGTGGCGCAGCAGGACAAAATCTTTTACCTGGTACACGGACATGCGGTCCAGTATATCCACGATGTTCCGGTAGGAGGCGCCTTCGGTGACCACGATATGCAGCGGCTGCTCCGCCAGTCGATCTTTGTGCCTAGACATATAAACACCCACCGAATCGTAGGGTAGCGAGGCCTGCTGTTGGTTGACCTGCACTACTACCGAATCGTGGTACAGCCGGAAGCTGTGCTCCAGTTGGCTGGGAGTGGCCACGGGCATCTCCGTACCGATAGGGTTTTGCACGGGCTTGCTGTTCGCCACCGTTTGATCGAGGTTTTGCTCCAGGGGACCATTACAGCTCAGCAGCAGGAGCAGGGATAACGCAGCAGTCAGGAGGGTGATCTTTTTCATTCGTTGGATGTGAGCGTCAAGGTACTCCATCTTTTTTATCCCCCAAAGCGCTATTATCCTAACCAGACGGCTATGGCATGCCCGCCCGGACGGCCGGACAGGGGTTATGAGCCAGGCACTTTTACTCGCAGCCCGCAGCTCCTAACTCACAGCTTCCCCCTCCCATCTCACGGTCACACGCATTATCTTTGCAATCCGGCCTCTTTTTTGCGCCAGAGGCAAACCCGGCAATAGGTGAATGGTGTAAACAGGACTTATGACGACGTTTGTAGAACTACGTTCCTTCGATAACTACATAGAAGCCAACATTGTGCTCAACATGCTGCGGGATGCCAACATCAACTGCCATCTCAAGGATGAGCATATCGTCACCATCGACCCCTTCCTGAGCCCTGCCATTGGCGGCATGAAGCTCATGGTGCACCCCACCCACGTGGAGCGCGCCTGGGACCTGATGGATGGGGCCGAGCAGGAATACCTCCGGTCGATTGCCTGCCCCATCTGCCACAAACACGCCCTCACCACCGTCAGCATCACCAAACAACACAAGTGCAAGCTCTCGGCCCTGGCCTCCATGCTCCTCAACGGCCGCTCCGTGGAGATCGCCAAGGTGTATAAATGCACCGCCTGCGGCTACGACTTTAAGGAGCTGCCCAACAGCCCCGACACCTGAAGGGGAACAGGGCAAGGTCATTTGGTCAATGAGTCATTAGGTCATTTTGAACCGCCCAATCCTTAATTCCTTCCCTGCAGCTATCGGACCACTAAACCCCTTTCAGCCCATAAGGGGATAACCTGAAGAAATCCCGCCCATAATACCACCATATTGCGACGATATTGCGACTCTTTAAAGGGTCGCCATATGGTGGCAATATCGTGGCTATATCGTCGCAATATGGTGGCAATATCCTCCCCTCAGGTGAGAAGGGACCAGGGCTATAATTTCTTTTCCTTTCCCCTTGGCTCATTTGCATTCTAACTCCTAATCCCCATAGCTACCGGGAGCAGATCCTTATGATTGTTAAGATTGTTGGTAATACATGCCCATTATTCGTGTAATTCGTCTGAATTCGTGTTCCCTCCTAATTCCTTCACTTGCAGTTTTCCCCAAAAAAACTTTCCCTCCCTTGCAGGATCTACTAAACTTTGACCCACCTAATTCCTAATCCCTAATCCCTAATTCCTAATTTTAGTACATGTGGCAAGACATCATCAACTACTTCTCCACCCTCGAACAACACCCCGTGCAACGCATGGTGTTCCTGGTCGGGGGCATGCTGCTGCTCTGGATGATCGAAGGGGCCATCCCCCTGCTGAGCCTGCAGTATAAAAAGACCAAGTGGCGTCATGCGGGCGTGAATTTCTCCTTTACGGTCATTCACCTGCTCATTCATACGGGCTTTGCGGTGTTCATCATCCTGCTCTCCGACTGGACGAAGGCCACCGGTTTTGGCCTCACCCAGTGGCTCGGCACCGGCACCCTGGCCACTATACTGATCTCATTTGTTATCCTGGACCTTTTTGGCGGCTACCTCGTGCACCTGGTGCAGCACAAGACCGCCCCCCTATGGCGCTTCCACATCATCCACCACTCCGACAACAACGTGGACGTGACCACGGGCCTGCGCCACCACCCCATCGAAAGCGTGCTGCGCGGGGTGTTCTTCCTGGCGGGCGTCATCGTGGCCGGGGCGCCCATGTATGCCGTGATGATCTTCCAGACCGTGCTGGTGCTCTTCACCCAGTTCACCCACGCCAATATCAGCCTGCCGCGCTGGTTCGACAAGGCCCTGAGCTGGGTGATCGTCTCGCCCAACATGCACAAGGTGCACCACCACTGGCAGCAGCCCTACACCGACTCCAACTACGGCGCGGTGCTCGCCATCTGGGACCGCCTCTTCGGCACCTTCGAGGAGCTGGAGCCCTCCCAGATCCGCTACGGCCTCGACCGCTACTACCCCAACGAACAGGACGAGAACTTCGGCATGCTGATGAGGCATCCCTTTAAGAAGGGACTGGGGATTAGGGATTAGGAGGAGAACAAGGAACGCAGATCATTATGATGATTAAGATTGGTGATGATCATTACTTTTCCGAGCAATCCTATTCCCTGTGTGCTCTGTGTTCTCTGTGCGAAACTTCCTTGTGGCCCTTCGTGCCTTGGAGCCTTTGTGGTTCTCTCTCTCTAATCCCTGCTCCCTAATCCCTAATCCCTGTTTACTTTTGCGTCCATGAAGATCATCGCTGTCATCCCGGCCCGCTATGCGGCCACCCGCTTTCCCGGCAAGCTCATGCAGCTGCTGGGCGGCAAGACTGTTATTGCGCATACCTACGAGGCCACCCGCGGCTCGGGCCTGTTTGACGAAGTGCTGGTAGCCACCGACAGCGATATCATTGCCGAAGAAATAGGCGCCCTCGGCGGCTCGGTGTTCCGCAGCCAACAAGAGCACGAAAGCGGGTCGGACCGCATCGCCGAAGCCATCAAGGACAGGGACGTGGACGTGATCGTCAACGTGCAGGGCGACACCCCTTTTGTGCAGGCCGAGCCCCTGCGCAAGCTCATTGCCCTCTTCGACGACACTTCAGTGCAGGTGGCTTCCCTGATGGACGTCATCGGCGACGAGGCGTCGCTGCACGACCCCAACGTGGTGAAGGTGGTAGTGGATAAGCACAATAACTCGCTGCTCTTCAGCCGCAGCGTCATTCCCTTCCCGCGCAATAGCGATATCTCCATTTCGCACTACCGCCACATCGGCGTATATGCCTACCGCAAGGACACGCTGCTGCAGTTCACCCAGTGGCCCATCACCCCGCTGGAGGACGCCGAGAAGATCGAGTGCCTCCGCTACCTGGAGAACGGCGTGCAGCTCCGCATGGCCCTCACCCCGCCCATGGGTATTGACATCAACACCCCCGAGGACCTGGAGCGCGCGCAGGCGCATATATCAAAGGAGGGGTTCTAATAGCAATTGAAAAGAAGGAGCGCCGAAGACCTGTAGTTCGTTCGCCTTGTCATGCCGACGCAGGAGGCATCTATGCTTTATGCTGTAAGGCTGTTTCAGGGAAAGAGGCGTTCAAGGTACGTGCTGTACCGGAAGAGATAAACGGCTTGTCCGTCTAGTTTTGAATACCCCATTTCTTCAGCCAGGCTTTGTACTCCTTTTGCAGGTCTGCAAACTCGTCGTTGTACCAGCTATAGCCATTGCGTCTTTCTGCTCCTATATCCATTAGCGAAGACTTTTTAATGCCATCACGGTCAGCGAAAATAGGCTTTCCTGTTTCCAGGTCATAGAACCTTGCCAAAAGCGGCGGGGCTTGTGCATCGTTTACCAATACGATGTTCCTCTTTCCATCGGCACCCGGCCTGTTTTCAATCCTTGTGCCGGTCACCTTATGGTCTTCCAGCCAGTGCATGGCACTTCTTACAGAAGCAATGATGCGATCGGAAGGATTCTTCACCTGCATGAGAAGGTGGACGATGCCTACAGACTCCTGGCCGCTGAAAGAAGGCAACTCATACGCTCTTGCTTTGGCCGGCAGCAGGGTGGCTTCGTCGTGCTGGGCACACCACACGGTGGGCCTGCCGCTTACGGTGATCTGCGTCTTTAAGATACACTCTATACCCTTGTCATACGCCTGCTTTGCCCTTGCTCTCAGGGCGGGCGTAACCGGCAGCTGCGCATAGTAAGGTTTTTCCTCCGCAATATCCCGCAGCACTTCCAGTACGTTAACCATAGCGTTGTCGTTGTACGTGATGTGTGAAGCATAGGCAGTGGACCCTTTACGGAAAGGATAATACTGGGGCCAGCCGCCGTTGGGGTACTGGGCGGCGAGCAGGTACTCTAAGGCTTTTTCAAACGCAAGGTAATAGCGCGGCTCTTTGGTAGCGTTATACATCTTTACCAGGAACTTCATTTCGGTGGTGGTGGAGCCATTGTCTATAGTGGCCCCGATACGCGAGCGGCTCTTTTCGATGGCAGCCTTTGCCGAATCGGTCAGAGGGTGGTGGTAAGGCTTGTTCTTGGCCCAGCCACCTATATCCTGTTGGCAAAAGAGCACCGTCTCGGCCACTCTTCTTGCAGAATCAGAAGCATACCAGTCATTGCTCATCCTGGTAGCCACTACCTTCCAGGGCATATCCAAATAGCTGCCGGCCTTGGCTGATGTGCTTTTTTGTGCCTGCACCTGGAGGGCAAGGCCTAAGATCAAACAGAGAATAGCTGCGCGCATGGGCTGGTGATTTATGTGTGTTCCGGTGTATGTAATGCATCCGGTATGATTGCCCGGCCCCGGACATCATCGAAGATACTGGACCAATGACTGCAGCGCGGTTACACCCACATAAATTGCTGTTAATTAGGTATTTAATTCGGCACTGCCCGCTGGGGTTTGTAGATCCTGGCAATGCTTCTATCCACTGCACTTCTCAAACAACAATAAGCGAAAAGCTTATACACCTTGGTGCGCCTCTTGCCGTATACCGGGTACGCTATTCTATAAAAGGGGTTAGCATGGTTTTTTAATTAGGATAGCTGAACCGCTGACAACCATGCAAAACGGAACCATGATGCAATACTTCCATTGGTATTATCCCCACGACGGGAGCCTGTGGAAAAGGATAAAGAACGACGCCCCCCGCCTCGCCGCCCTCGGCATCAACGCCGTGTGGCTGCCCCCGGCCTTTAAAGGCACCGAGGGCAAGCACTCGGTCGGCTATGATGTGTACGACCTCTACGACCTGGGAGAGTTCCGGAGCAAGGGCTCGGTGCGCACCCGCTACGGCACCCGCAAGCAATACCTCGACGCCATCAAGGCCCTGCACCGCCACCAGATACAGGTGTATGTCGACATCGTGGTGAACCACCTGGGCGGCGCCGATGAAACGGAAGTGATCCCGGTGCTGAAAATGAACCCCGACAACCGGAACGAAGCGGTCAGCGAGCCTTATGAGATAGAAGCCTTTACTCTTTTTACCTACCCGGCGCGCCAGGATAAATATTCCAACTTCAAGTGGAACCACACCTGCTTTTCCGGCGTCGACTACGACCATATGCGGAAGGAAACGGGCATCTACAATATCCTGAACGAGCACGGCGACGGTTGGGAAGAGATGCTCTCCGAAGAACTGGGCAACTACGATTACCTGATGTACTGCGATGTGGAATTCCGCAACCAGGCTGTCCGGGAAGAACTGAAACGGTGGGGGAAATGGTATTACGAGACCACGCAGTTTGACGGCATGCGCCTCGATGCGGTGAAGCACATTGCCCCGCAGTTCTACAACGAATGGCTGGCCTATATGCGCGAGCTCACCGGACGGGAGCTGTTTGCCGTGGGGGAGTACTGGGCGCCCGGCAACCTGCCCCTCCTCGAAAGATACATAGAAGCCACAGATGGCAAGATCGCGCTCTTCGATGCGCCCCTGCAAAACCGGCTGAGCACGGCTTCGCGCAGCGGCAGCCACTATGACCTGCGCACCATCTTCGACGACACCCTCGTAGCCACGCACCCCTACCTGGCGGTGACCCTGGTGTCGAACCACGACACCCAGCCCCTGCAGGCCCTGGAAGCCCCCGTGGAGCCCTGGTTTGCCGCCATTGCCTACACCCTGATCCTGCTGCGGGAAAAAGGATACCCCTGTATCTTCTACCCCGACCTGTACAGCGCCGAATACACCGATAGGGGACAGGACGGCAACGAGCACCACATCGTTATGCCCGCCCTTGAAATACTTCCCCTGCTCTGCAAGCTGCGCAAAGAAGCCTCCTATGGAGCGGAGCATAATTACTTCGACCACCCCAACTGCATCGGCTGGACCCGCGAAGGCGAAGACGAAGTGCCGCACAGCGGTTGTGCGGTGGTCATCTCCAACGGGGAGCCGGGGAACAAACACATGTACGTGGGTTCCCGGCATGCCGGCAAGCAGTTTGTCGATGCCCTGGACCATGAAAGCGAACGCATAACGATTGATGAAAGCGGGAGTGCGGAATTTTACTGCCCCGGCGGGTCTGTCTCCGTATGGGTGGCTATGGAGCTATTGCCCAAACTGGCCCTGCCGGCTGATGATATCCCGCAGCATTAAGGCACCTTAGTGCTGTGGGGCGCTCTCACTCACCACTCACCACTCATCACTCATTACTCATCACTCATCTTCCTAGCTTTGCTCCATGTGGCTGCAGATCTATTCTATCGTGCTCACCCTGGCGTGGGTCATCGTGACCGTGTATATACTGGTGAATTCCCGCCGGGTGCGCCACTTGAAGGATATGGATCCGGCCAGCGGTCCCCTGCCCTCCCTGGCGGTGATCATCCCCGTGCGCAACGAGGAGGCCGAGGTGGAAGCCGCCCTCGCCTCCGTGCTGCGCCTCGACTATCCCGGCCTGCAGGTGGTGGTCATCAATGACCGCTCCACCGATAGCACCCCCGCCATCCTGCAACGGATGGCGGCAGCCCACCCCACGCTTACGCTGCTGACCATCACCGAGCTCCCGGAGGGCTGGCTGGGCAAGAACCACGCCCTCTACCGGGGCTACTGCGCCACCGCCACCGAGTGGATGCTCTTTACCGATGCCGACGTGCTGTTCCGTCCGCAGGCCCTGCGAAAGGCGATGCACTATGTGCAGCAACAGAGCCTCGACCACCTGGTGGTGATGCCCGAAGTCACTTCCCCCTCCGCCCTCTTCAAGGCCGTGATGAACACCTTTGCCCTCATGCTCGATGTGCGGCAGCGCCCCTGGGCGGTCTCCAACCTCAGGTCCTCCGCCTCCATCGGCATCGGCGCCTTCAACCTCGTGCGGCGCACCGCTTACGAAGGGGGCGGCACCCACAAGGCCTACTCCCTGCGCCCCGACGACGACCTGAAGCTCGGCGAGCACATTAAAAAAGCGGGCTTCCGCCCCGGTATCCTCTACGGCAACGGCCAGGTGTCGCTGCAGTGGTACACCTCCCTCGGCCAGTTCGTGCGCGGCCTGATGAAGAACACCTTCTCGGTGGCCAACTACAACCCCCTGCTGGCCTTCGGCTTTGTGCTGGCCACGCTCGTGGTCTTTGTGCTACCCATACCCCTTTCGCTGCTTTGGGGGACAAAAGGTGTCCTAATGGCGGGTATCATCCTACTCTCCCACGTCACCCTGATGTCCTTCAAGCCGGGCGTGAAGGGTAAGTGGTGGCACGGGCTGCTGCTGCCCTTTGCCGGTGCCGTCATGGCCTACATCATCACCGCCTCCACGATCAGGACCCTGCGGCAGGGCGGCATCTACTGGAGGGATCATTTTTACCCGCTGGAGGAGTTGAGGAAGCAGAGGTGAAGGAACTGCGGCTGGTTCATTACTTTAGTTTTCTATTAGTAAACTTTCACTACCTTTATATGTGTTTAACATCATTACCCGTAAAACACTGCTGGAGTATTGCAAAAAATACCCTGAAGCGGCTATAGCGTTGCAAGGATGGTATTATGAGCTTATAAAAAGTGAGTTCAGGAACTTCAATGAATTGAAGAAAGTATACGGCAACGCCAGTTTAGTGGGGGATGACAGGGTGGTATTCAATATTATGGGCAATAAATACCGCCTGGTAGTAAGAATTGTATTCGAGTATAAAGCTGTCCAGGTAAAATGGTTTGGTACCCATGCTGAATACGACAAGATTGATGTAACACAAGTGCCCTTCAAAAAGAAGTGATTATGGAATTAAAACCAATCAAAACAAACAAGGATTACGAAGCTTACCTGGCATGGGTAGACACTTTATTCGATAAGAAAGTAAAACCATCCTCACCTGAAGGTCAAAAACTGCAGGTGGCACTGCTCCTCATCAAGCAGTATGAAGATGAGCACTTTCCCGTACCTACACCGGATCCCCTGGAAGCCATTAAGCTGAAAATGGCGGAAAAAGGACTCAAAAGCAAAGACCTTGTAGGCAAGATCGGATCTAAAGGCTATGTCTCTTCTTTACTTAGCGGCAAAAAGCCCCTGACCCTGGATATTGCTCGTATCTTTTACCGCGAGCTGGGTGTACCCGCTGAAATACTCTTGTCCTAAATATCGGCCTGCCAAAATTCCGTTGTGGATAGTCTCCCATTCACCTTCTGCTGCTTTCGGAGGCGTCCCCGCTGACGCTTTACGACTCTCGCACTTCCCTTAAGAAGGCTCTCCGACCATGCAAGAGGTGCTTCCGGAAGAAGCCAGCCGACCACTCACCACTCACCACTCACCACTCACTACTCACTAATTCTACAATCCTTTCAGCTTTCTGCACAATTCTGCTACGCTTTGGGCCGCCGGATCGCTATTATTGTAGGCAGAACCCGTTTTTAAATCCTTCCCTGAAGAACTATCTATCGTTTTACTTATGAAAAGAATGAAGACTGCTGTTTTCCTCCTGGCCGCCTTGCTGGCTACCGCCGCTTCGGCCCAAAAGCCTTCCCGCCCCAACATCGTCGTCATCATGGCCGACGACCTCGGCTACTCCGACCTGGGCTGCTACGGCTCGGAGATCCAAACCCCCAACATCGATGGGCTGGCCAGCCAGGGCGTGCGGTTCACCCAGTTCTACAACACGGGCCGCTGCTGCCCCACGCGCGCCTCGCTGCTCACCGGCCAGTACCCCCACAACACCGGCCTGGGCCACATGACCGGCTTCGACCAGAAAGACCCCGGCTACCGCGGCGAGCTGAATAACCAGTGCGTCACCCTGGCCGAGGCGCTGAAGCCCGCCGGCTACAGCCCCTACATGAGCGGCAAGTGGCACGTGTGCACCAACACCAAGGACCCCCAGGGCGACATCCACAACTGGCCCCTGCAGCGGGGCTTCGACCGCTTTTACGGCATCCTGAACAGCAATGCCGACTACTTTAAGCCCGAACACATCTTCTCGGGCAACCAGCTGGTGACCACCCCCGACGACTACTACATCACCGATGCCATCACCGACAGCGCGTCGCAATACATTACCGACCACCTGGCCAGCAAAAAGGCGGAGCCCTTCTTCCTCTACGTGGCCTACAACGCGCCGCACTGGCCCATCCACGCCAAGCCCGAAGCCATCCGGAAGTACATGGATACCTACGGAGTGGGCTGGGATGAGATCAGGAAGCAACGCTTTGCCAAACAAAAGAAGCTGGGCCTCTTTGCCGCCGACGCTAAAATGAGTAAGCGCGCCCTGGGGGTGCCGGCCTGGAAGGATGTGCCCGAAGATAAAAAAGCCCTCTGGGCCAGGCGCATGGCCGTCTATGCGGGAGCGGTGGATGGGGTGGACCAGGGCGTGGGCCGCCTCCTGGCCACCCTGAAAAAGGCAGGCGTCTACGACAACACCCTGGTAATCTTCCTCTCCGACAACGGGGCCTGCCACGAGGCCATCAGCCGCCGCGACAAAAGCCTCGAGGTGCTGGGCTCGGCACAAAGCTTTGAAAGCTACCACGACGAGTGGGCCAACGCCAGCAACACGCCCTTCCGGCTGTTCAAAAGCCGCGCCCACGAAGGCGGCATCAGCGCCCCCTTTATTGCCCACTGGCCCGCGCAGATCAAAAAGACCGGTGGCTATATCACCACCCCGGCGCACCTGGTCGACCTGTTCCCCACCTTCCTGAACATGGCGAGAGCCAAATACCCCGAAACCTTCAAGGGTGAAAAGATCCATCCCCTGGCCGGCCTTAGCCTGCTACCCCTGTTCTCCAGCAAAAGCTTACCGGAAGACCGCCCCCTTTTCTGGGAACACCAGGCCAACCGGGCCGTGCGCGTAGGTAACTGGAAGCTCGTTTCGAAAAGCACCGATAAAGAGCCCTATCTTGGTCCCTGGGAATTGTACGACCTCTCGGTGGACCGCATCGAGTCGAACAACCTGGCGGCCCAGCACCCCGAAAAGGTAAAAGAGCTGGAAGCCCTGTGGGAAGCCTGGGCTAAGGACAATAACGTGTATCCCCTGATCGGCACCGACGTAGGCAAACGGGCTAAGCAATACGGCCGCAAACTCTAAGCAGATATAACCACTGTCAAGAACCTGTAAGTAATGAAACTAGTAAGACTAACCTTTCTTTTCCTCCTGGCCGCCCTGGGGGCTGGCGCACAGCAAAAGCCTAACATCGTAGTCATTATGGCCGACGATATGGGCTTTTCCGACATCGGCTGCTACGGAGGCGAGATCGCCACCCCCAACATCGACAAGCTGGCCGGCAGCGGCGTGCGCCTGAAGCAGTTCTACAACACCGGCCGCTGTTGCCCCACGCGTGCCTCGCTGCTCACGGGTCTTTACCCCCACAACACGGGCATGGGTTACATGACCGGCTACGACCAGAAGGTGCCCGGCTACCGCGGCGACCTGAATAACCAGTGCGTCACCCTGGCCGAGGCGCTGAAGCCGGCCGGCTACACCTCCTACGCCAGCGGCAAGTGGCACATCACCGCTAACATCCGCCCTAAGGGCTCGAAGGAGAACTGGCCCCTGCAGCGCGGCTTCGACGGCTACTTCGGCATGCTCCAGGGCTCGGGCAGCTTTTTTACCCCCGCCACCCTCACTTCCGGCAACACCCCTATCAAAGCGGGTAAGGACTTTTATTTCACCGACGCCATTTCCGATTCGGCCGTCGCCTTTATTAACAGCCAGGCAGCCGCAAAGGATAAAAAGCCCTTCTTCCTCTACGTGGCCTACACGGCACCCCACTGGCCCCTGCACGCCAAAGAAGAGGATATAAAGAAGTATATGAAGCTTTACGAGCAGGGCTGGGACAAGCTGCGCGAGCTGCGCTACCAGCGCCAGCTGAAGATGGGCATCATCGACAAGGGCGTGAAGCTCAGCCCCCGCGACCCCGAAGTGCCGGCCTGGAACGATATCCCCAACAGCGAAAAGCCCCTGTGGGTGAAACGCATGGCCACCTATGCCGCCCAGGTAGACGCCATGGACCAGGGCATCGGCCGCATTAACGAAACCCTCAAAAAGAATGGCCTTACCGGTAACACCATGGTCATCTTCCTGTCGGACAACGGTGGCTGCGACGAGGACGTCAGCAGGCAGGATAAGAGTGTTGAGAAGCTGGGCACGCGGGAAAGCTTTGAAAGCTACCGCGTCCACTGGGCCAACCTGAGTAACACGCCCTTTAAGGAATACAAGGCCTTTGTGCACGAGGGCGGCACCCATACCCCCTTTATCGTAAGCTGGCCGGGACGTACCGCCAGGGGCGGATCGATCCTGGACAACCCGCCTGCCCACCTGGTGGACCTGATGCCCACTTTCCTGGAAGCCGCCGGGGCGAAGTATCCCACCGTGTTCGAAGGCCACAAGATCAACCCGCTTAACGGCGTGAGCCTGCTGCCGGTGTTCAAAGGCGGCAAGCTCGCCAGCCGCGCCCTGTACTGGGAGCACGAAGCCAACCGCGCCATCCGCCGGGGCGACTGGAAGCTGGTGTCGAAAGGCTCGGAAGAGGAGCCCTACGTAGGCAAGTGGGAATTGTACAACCTGGCCACCGACAAGACCGAGCAGACCGACCTGGCGGCCCGCCACCCCGAAAAGGTAAAAGAGCTGGAAGCGGCCTGGACCAAATGGGCGACGCAGAACAACGTCTTCCCCATCAACGGCACCAACATGGGCAAGCGCGGCAAGCTCTTCCCCCGCGAGCATTAATCCCGGAAGCGTATACCCCCTATAATCCAAAGCCGCTTAGTTCGCTAAGCGGCTTTTTTATGGCACAGATAGAAGGATTACAAGAGTGGACACGGACAAAAGCCATCCGGCTCCGGAGGAGCTCCGTGTTTGCAGTAAGGCAGCCATAGAGCGAGAACAGCCCCATAGAGCCCGTCCGCCTCAGGAGGATGCTGCGTCGGGCAAAAACCCCTCTCCTCCTGCAGGCAAGCCCCTATAACCAACGCGGCAGCCTAAGGCGTATCGGCTCTACGGAGCCGCTCTTCCTCTCCTTTTCCTGGCTTACTACAAACGCGCCACTACTGGCAGAGTGGAACCCGGCTCCTTTATGCCCACCCAACAGCTATCGGACAGCCCCCTGAAAGCAGGGATAACCCGTAGATAACCCGTGGATAATCCGTAGATAACCCGAGGATAACCCGTGTCTATATAGAGACGGGTTATCTACGGCGTATCCTCCGGTCATCTTTGGGATATACACGTGTTGTTTAGACCGTCAGGTGGGCGTAAGGCAGCTGTCGGCTGGCCGTCAGCTTAAAGAAAAAAGGAGCCGAAGCTCCTTTGAAATTATCTGTAGGTATTTTCTTGCGCAAGCTGGCTAGAAGCTAGCAGCTGGCAGCTAACAGCTCAAAACTCGTAACTCGCAGCTCAAAACCCGCAGCTTCTGTCTTGTAG
>DASWYM010000566.1:0-7277 GCA_036404975.1 Chitinophagaceae bacterium | reverse complement strand
GAGTCCGGCGAGTTCATCCGCGTGGGTTCGTCCAAGGTGCAGAAGACCGATGTACGCGTCATTGCCGCCACCAATAAAGACCTGCTCCAGCTGGTTCACCAGGGCAAGTTCCGCGAGGACCTGTATTACCGCCTCAACACCGTGCCTATCCGCGTACCGGCACTGCGGGACCGTAAAGAAGATGTGCCGCTGTTGTTTCGCAAGTTTGTTATTGACTTTGCCGAGCGCTATAAGACTACCCCGGTACAGTTGGATGATGCCGCCCGCCAGAATTTGGTCAATTATCCCTGGCCAGGTAACGTGCGGGAGCTAAAGAACATCGCGGAACAGATATCGGTGCTGAGCACCGACAAGCTGGTAACCGCCCAGGAGCTCTCCCGGTTCCTGCCCGAAAGCAAGGACAACCGCCTGCCCATACTGGCCCAGACCAATGGCCAGGGCTCACACGAATTCCATAGCGAACGGGAGATCCTCTATAAGCTGTTCTTCGATATGAAGCGTGATGTGACGGAACTGAAGAAGCTGTTCTTCGATGTGCTGCAGAACCCCTCCATCCTGCACCAGAATCCCGGGCTGATGAACCAGCTTCGCGAGGTGCAGCCGCACCACGAAATGCCCTCTGCCCAGCCACTGCTTGTTCCGCACCACCAAGCCGGCGGACAACCCGTTATGGTGCACGACGACATACAGGAGCACGTGGAAGTGGAGGAAAGCCTTAATATCCTGGACCGGGAAAAGGAGTTGATCATTAAAGCCCTTAAAAAACACAAAGGAAAGCGCAAGGATGCGGCCCTTGACCTGGGTATCAGCGAACGCACCCTGTACAGAAAGTTAAAAGAATACAACATCGACGAATAGTGCGGAATATTGTAGTGGCGTAACTGCCATCAAGCAACACCAAACAAATGAACATGTTCTCTATAAAAAAGGCTTCTTTCCTGGTCCTTGCTACCTGCCTGGTGGCCCTGGCTACTTTTAACAACAGCTGTGGCGTGTACAGCTTTGCCGATGTGTCCATTCCGGATAGCATCAAGTCCATCCGGATCAACTTCATCGAGAACAGGGCGCCTTACGTGAACCCGCAGCTAAGCCCTACCCTTACCGACCGCGTAAAGCAAAAGATCATCAACCAGACACGCCTGACCCAGACTAATAATGATAATGCCCATTACGACGTCAAGGGGTATATTTCTGACTACTCGGTGAGCACTACGGGGGTATCGCAAAACCGGGGCGTGATGAACCGCCTGACCGTGGCGGTGCACATTACGCTCACCAACCAGTTGGCCGGTACCCCTCCCCAGGAGTTTGACGTCAGCCGCAGTTTTGAGTTCAGTGCCAGCCGATCGCTACAAAGTGCCGAATCGGAACTGATGGAAGAAATGGTGCGTAATTTGACCGATGACATCTTTAACCGTATCTTTTCAAACTGGTAAGAAAGGAAAACTGGACTTATGGACGAGAGATTCGACACGCTTGCACAACAACTTTTCCAACGGCCCCTGGAGGAATGCCCCACTGAAGACCTGGAACGATTTACCCAACAATACCCTTACTACGCACCGGCTCAGATGCTGCTGCTCAAGCGGCTGCAGCCCGGCACGGAAGCCTACGAACGCCAGTACCGGAAAGCTATTCTTTACTACCATAACCCGCTTCAGTTGGAAAGCCTGCTGAATGCCCCTCAATGGGAAGAAGACTTTGCCGTTAAAGAAAGCGTGCAGGAAATAATCGAGCCCGTACAGCTGGAGCCTTTCTTTGCTCCCGAGCCCGAACCCATCGTGGAAGAACCGGTTGAACCAGTGGCCGAAGCCGCCCCGGTCGAAGAGGTGGCGCCTCCACCGCTGGTGGAAGAGCCGGTACGCGAAGAGGCACAGCCGGCTAAGCCGGAAAAGGTGCCGGCACAGGAGTTCACCTTTGAGCCTTTTCATACCGTAGACTATTTTGCCTCACAGGGTATCAAGTTATCGCAGGAAGAACTGCCCAAAGACCAATTGGGTAAGCAAATGAAAAGCTTTACCGAGTGGCTGAAGACCATGAAGCGCTTGCCGGCCACCGACCTGGTGAAGTCGGTGGACACCCATGCCGAGCGGAAGGTAGAGAACCTGGCCGAGCATTCCCTGAAAAGGGCGGATATCGTCACCGAAGCAATGGCGGAAGTGTGGGCCCGGCAGGGAAACTATCAGAAAGCTTTAGAAGTTTACAACAAATTAAGTTTGCAAAATCCCTCCAAAAGGGCTTATTTTGCTGCCAAAATCGATAATCTAAAGAAATCCCTCTAGTATGACGCTGTTATTTGTTATCCTGATTATACTGGCTTGTGTAGTGTTAAGCCTTGTTGTTTTGGTGCAGAATCCTAAAGGTGGTGGCCTGGCAGGTAACATTGCCGGTTTCAGCAACCAGTTTATGGGTGTAAAGCAAACCACAGACGTACTGGAGAAAGGTACCTGGATCTTTGCCGGCATTATTGCTATCCTGTGCATCACCTCTACTTTCTTTATTTCTGGTGGAGAAGCCGTACAGAACCGCCTTGACAATGTAAGTGGTACTCAGGCCCCGGTTACTCCGAATACGCAGACGCAGCCCAACGCGGCTCCCTTTCCTGCCCAACAGCAAGCAGCGCCTGCCGACACCAACAAGTAATTAATAAAGAATATTCTTATACACAACCCTGTCCTCCAGACAGGGTTTTTTGTTTACTTTGATGCTCCATTATGAAAAAAGTAATAGGAATACTCTTAGCCTTACTCGTGATTGCCGGAGCCGCCGTAGCTTTTATATTCTTAGGACCCGCTACAGGTTTCTCCGGTAACAAAGAATCCTTGTATATCCGCAGCAACGCTGCCACCAAAGAGGCGGTATTGGATTCGCTACGGGCCAATAAGATCATCAAAAATGAAAGCGCTTTTTCTTTCCTGGCCGGTAGGCTGAATTACTGGAATACTATCAAGCCCGGTAAGTACGAAATTAAGGAGGGCGCCAGCCTGCTGGGCATTGTGCGTATGCTTCGCAACGGGCAGCAAACCCCGGTGAACCTGGTGATCACCAAGCTGCGTACCAAAGAGGACCTCGCCCGCCTGGTAGGCTCCCGCTTTGAATTCGACTCTGCGCAGATGCTGGCCTTCCTGAACAACCCCGATTCATTACGAAAGTATAACATCGACCCTGAGCGCTCGCTGGCCCTGGTGCTGCCGGACACCTATAAGTATTTCTGGAACACCACCCCCGATAAGGTCTATAAGAAGCTGGCCGACGAGTCGGAAAAGTTCTGGACTGCCGAACGCAAACAGAAAGCCGAAGCCCAGGGCCTTAGCCCCGTGCAGGCCTATACCCTCGCCTCTATCGTGGAGGAGGAAACCAATGCCCATGCCGAAAAAGGCAATGTGGCTTCTGTATACCTCAACCGGATCAGGAAAGGTATGCCCCTTCAGGCCGATCCTACGGTTAAGTTCGCCCTGAAGGATTTTGGTCTCAAGCGCATTTACCAGAAGCACCTGGCGGTGGAATCGCCTTATAATACTTACCGGAATCCCGGTCTTCCCCCGGGCCCTATCTGCACGCCTTCGCGTAAGACCATCGATGCGGTGCTGAATTCGCCCCGGACGGAGTACCTGTATTTTGTGGCCAGTCCTAAGTTTGACGGCACGCACGACTTCAGCGTGACCTATGACGAGCACCTGCAAAAGGCTAAGCAATACCAGCAGGCTCTGAACCAACTGGAAGCCACCCAAAACAATACCACCCGTTAAGATGCCCCTGCGTCAAAGGATATCAAAGCGCGTACTTACTTCTTCGCCGGTAAAGACCATTATCCGGGGCAGTAAGCGCGTGCCTGTACCTTTTGGCGAGTTCTCTCTTTACGAGATCTCCGTGCCTTTCTTCGAGCAGTTAAAGCGGGCCAACCTCACCGAGCGGGCCTCGGCCATCTCCTTCAACGTGTTTATGGCCTTCCCCCCGGTGCTCATTTTTGTGTTCACCCTCATCCCCTACCTGCCCATTTCCTCCCGGTTCATCAACGAGATGTTCGCCCTCATCCGCGATATCGTGCCGGGCGAAAAGAACAATTCGGTGATCATCGGCTTCCTGAGAGACTTTCTCGAGCAGCCCCGGAACGAATTGTTATCCATAGGTCTGTTGACGGCCATCTTCTTTTCCAGCAATGCCATGATGGGGGTGCTGCGCTCGTTCGATGAGGAGTATTATGGATTCATTAAGCGCAAAGGGGTACAGACCCGCCTTACGGCCCTGCGCCTGACCTTTATCGTCTTTGCCCTGGTGGCCCTGTGTATCTTATTGTTGATCGCCCAGGGCTCCGTACTGGAGTGGCTCGGCATCGAAAACAAATGGGCCCAGTTTGCCATTCACAACCTGCGCTGGGTGATCATTGTGCTGCTGGTGTTTTATAGTATTGCCTTTATCTACCGCCAGGGGCCGGCCCTGGCCAAGAAGTGGCCTTACCTCACGCCCGGTTCCTTGCTGTCCACCACCCTGATGGTGATTGCCACCATTGCTTCCTCAATCTGGGTCAATAATTTCAGCAACTACAACAAGCTCTATGGCTCCATCAGCGCCATCTTTATCCTCATGTCGCTGATCTACGTTAATTCCCTCGTGCTTTTGCTGGGCTTTGAGCTGAATGTCACCCTCTTCCACCTGCGTCAGAAGAAGACACTGGAGGCTTTCCAGGGATAAATGGCCCGTTAAATTCACCGGCGGCAACCGGACCATCGCCTTTTTTGTTGAAATTTGAATACGTAAACTACCACACATGAAAAAAGTATTTCTGGCAGCCCTTGCTGCGACCTCTATTGGCCTGGCAGCATTTACTGCTGTAACCGAACTTCCCATAGGCGCCGATATGCCCCTGGGCGATTACAAAATGAAAGACGTAAGTGGTAAGACCATTACGCTGAACGAAGCCAAAAAAGAGGCAGGCGTTCTGGTGATGTTTAGCTGCAACACCTGTCCTTACGTGATCAAAAACCAGCAGCGCACAGTCGACATCAGCAACTATGCCCTGAAGAAAGGTATTGGCGTAGTGTTGGTCAACTCCAATGAAGGGCAGCGCAGTGGCGACGATTCCTTTGCCTCTATGCAGCAATATGCTAAAAACCAGGGCTACCAGTGGTATTACACGGTGGACGTGAAGTCGCAGCTAGCTGATGCTTTTGGTGCCAACCGCACCCCCGAGTGCTTTCTTTTCAATAAGGACGGCAAGCTGGTCTACCATGGTGCCATAGATGACAACCCTGCGGCCGCTTCCGGCACCCGTGCCCACCTGAAGGAAGCCATCAACGAAATGCTGGCCAACAAAGAGGTTTCGGTAAAGACCTCCCGCTCGGTTGGCTGCTCCATCAAGCGTGCAAAATAACTGCCTCTCTTCAACACTAAAGCCGGCTCCCCGCCGGCTTTTTTATTATTGGCTATTCAGTTTTCTGTGAGTCTTGTCCTGCTCTCCCTAATTCCAAATTCCTAATTCCCAATTCCTTTCTTCTCCCCTCCAATCATCCGCCCGATCTCCCCCTCAAGTTCTTCCCTGCTCAATTGGTCCTCGTAGAACTTCCGGTAGCCCGTTTTATTGTTCACAAACAGGCTGGCGGGTATGGCCCCGCTCCATTTCTCGTCGACTGCCGGGCAAAACAGGTCGGCATTGCTTTCGTCGAGGTAGGTTATAGGTGCGGTCATCTTAAAACGCTTAGCAAAGGATTGAATACGGGCGGGGTAATCATCCGGGGCGTCGAGGTTGACCAGCACGAGGCGCACGCCGGCAACCTCGTATTTCTTAACCAGTTCCTGGAAGTAGGGAATCTCCTCGATACAGGGCTTGCAGAAGGTGGCCCAAAAGTTAAAGATGGTGGGACCTTCGGTTTTTTGGATCGCCGCTTTCAGGTCTTCCACTTTCCATTTAGGCAGTTCCTGCGCACGGACGGAATACACCAGCAGGAGGAAGACTAAAGCTGTAAGTATTTTAAAGATTGATTTCGTCATAAAAGTTCCATTGTCTGCATAATGCTTGTACCGTCTCTTTATCCAGGTGCGGCTGATCATAATTGCCTGCCAGTGACTTTTGCCGGAAAGCTTCGTAAAGGCTGACCGCACAGGCCACGCTTATATTTAGGGACTGGATCATACCCACCTGTGGAATTACAAAATTGGCATCCGCTAAAGCTCTTGCTTCTGCACTAACACCGTCTTGTTCATTTCCAAAAACCAGGGCAACACTTTGCGTCAGGTCCAGGTCATATAAACCTACGGAACCTGCTCCTAAGTGGGTTGTTAAAATGGATGAATAGCGGCTCCTTAACTCCGTAAAGCAATCTTCCAGCGAAGTAAACTGGTGAATAGTCAGCCATTTGGCAGCACTGCTGCCGCTTTTGTATTTCCACTTCTTATGGGGCGGGATCTGGGTGTTCAGCACATAAATTTCTTGTACCCCCACCGCATCGCAGCTGCGCATCACGGCTGACACATTGCGCGGGTCAAATACATTTTCCAGCACTACCGTGATATCCGTTTGTCGCTTGGACAATACCGACTCAACCCTATGGTGACGTTCTTCTGTCATAATTAATTAGGAAACTAAAATACAAGATTGTGTTCGTAACGAATAATGTTGTAAATTTGCTGCCCCAAACGGGACGTAGCGCAGCCCGGTAGCGCACTAGCATGGGGTGCTAGGGGTCGCAAGTTCGAATCTTGTCGTCCCGACCTAAGAAAGAGCCTTAAAATAACTTAGTAATAAGTGTTTTAGGGCTTTTTTTATTGCTTCACCTTAAAAGAATCTTACCCTCAACTGACCTAATACAAACCAGTTTGGGTCACAAATGGGTCAGAAATTAAAGACTCCTAAAGGAGAAATTAGCGTAACCAATTGCCAAGGTAGAATTAGACTTAGGTGGAGGTATGCCGGGGAAAGATATTCTTTAAACCTTCCCTATGCCTTTAATCCTGAAAACCTTCATTTTGCTAATGTCAAGGTTGCTGAGATCAAGCTAGACATGATTAAGGGCTCTTTCGATGCCTCTTTAGAGAAGTATGGGTATTTACCCCCAATTAAGCCATTAAAGCCAAAAACAGGCCCATTAGAAGCCAAGAAGGAGGAAAAGTTATTATTCCTCAATGATTTATCAGCAAATTTTAATGACTGGGCCAAGCACTTCAGGAATGTAGATATTGATAACTCTATTGATTATTTATATATCAGGAAGTGGTTGGAGAAAGGGAAAAATGTTCCTATCCATTCCATTGCTGAGAAGCTAAATAGTGAAATCTGGGCT
>DASWYM010000565.1:0-9511 GCA_036404975.1 Chitinophagaceae bacterium | reverse complement strand
TTGTATTCACTGATGGTCAGGCTGCTTTGCTTTTCCTTTCTCAGATGCTCCGGATTGTACTCCAACGGCAGGAAGAGGGTAAAAGTACTTCCCCTGCCGGGTTCGCTTTCCAGCTCTATAGAGCCACCCAACAGGTCTGCCAGACCCCTACTGATGGACAGTCCCAGACCGGTACCACCATACTTTCGGCTGGTAGAACCCTCGGCCTGCTGGAAGGCCTCGAAGATTATATTCTGCTTGTCCTTTGAGATACCGATACCAGAGTCTTTGATCTCGAAGGCCACCACCTTACGCGCATTATCCAGGCTTGGATTGCTTTGCTTCCAGTTCTTGTGAGCTTCGTAGACCTTCAGGGACACTCCGCCTTTCTCGGTAAACTTAAAGGCGTTGGACAACAGGTTCTTCAGGATCTGGTTCAGGCGCTGAACGTCTGTTTCCAATGTATCCGGCAGATGATTGTCCATTTCAATGTTGAAGCGCAGGCTCTTACTCTCCGACACATGCTTAAAGGTCGTTTCCACAAAGGAAGTGATCTCGTTGAAGCGCACGTTCATGAAATCGGTAGAGATGTAACCCGATTCGATCTTCGACAGGTCAAGAATATCATTAATCAGCTGGATCAGGTCATCACCGCAACTGTGGATGGTCTTCGCATAGCGTACCTGCTTTTCCGATAGGTTGCCTTCGTGGTTCTCGTAAAGCTGTTGCGCCAGGATCAGCAGGGAGTTCAGAGGTGTTCGCAATTCGTGCGACATGTTGGCAAGGAACTCCGACTTGTACTTGGAGGTCAACTGCAACTGCTCGGCTTTTTCTTCCAGCGACTTGCGTGCTTCTTCCACTTCTTTGTTCTTCGCTTCCACTTCCTCTTTCTGTTTTACCAGGAGGTGCGCCTTGTCCTGCAGCTCTTCGTTCGTTCTTCTTAACTCTTCGGCCAGCGACTGGGACTGCTCCAGCAGTTTCTCGGTCCTTGAGTTGGCTTCGATCGTGTTCAATACGATACCGATACTTTCGGTCAGCTGGCTCAGGAAGTCCAGGTGGGTTTCGCTGAAAGTACCAAAGGAAGCCAGTTCGATTACCGCTTTGGTCTGGTTTTCGAACAACACCGGCAGAACGATAACGCTTACCGGGGCGGCCTCTCCAAGGCCGGAACCTATCTTTATATAGTTCTTGGGAACATTCGTCAGCAGGATTCTTTCCTTTTCCAAAGCCACCTGTCCTACCAGGCCTTCACCCAGGCTGAACTCGCGGCTCAGTTCCAATTCTTTATTATATGCATAAGCGGAAAACAGCTTCAGCTTCTTGGATTCGGAGATCTCGTTCTGTTCCAGGATATAGAACATACCCTGCTGGGCGTTTACCACCTGGGCCAACTCAGAGAGAATGCGGCGGGCTACCGTATTAAGGTCCTTCTGGCCCTGCAGCATCTGGGTAAACTTCGCCAGGTTAGACTTCAGCCAGTCCTGTTCCTGGTTCAGGAGGGTCGTTTCCTTAAGGTTGGCAATCATCTGGTTGATGGTATCTTTCAGCTCTTCCAGTTCTCCCTTGGCTTCCACGCGGATCATCTGCGTCAGGTCACCCTTGGTGACCGCCGAGGCCACTTCAGAGATCGCACGCACCTGCGTGGTCAGGTTCTCCGCCAGCTGGTTTACGTTCTCCGTGAGGTTCTTCCAGATACCGGAGGCGCTGGGCACCGAAGCCTGTCCACCCAGCCGTCCTTCCACACCCACCTCGCGGGCCACCGTGGTTACCTGGTCGGCAAATACCGCCAGGGTATCGATCATTTCATTGATGGTTTCGGTCAGCTGGGCCACCTCACCACGGGATACGATCGAAAGCTTTTGTTTCAGGTTACCGGTCGCCACAGCAGTTACCACCTTGGCGATACCCCGCACCTGGTTGGTCAGGTTGGAGGCCATCATGTTCACTGAGTCGGTCAGGTCCTTCCAGGTTCCGGCCACACCTTGTACCTCGGCCTGTCCACCCAGTTTTCCCTCCGTACCCACTTCACGGGCCACCCTCGTTACCTCGAAGGCAAAGGAGTTCAGCTGGTCCACCATCGTGTTGATGGTATTCTTAAGGTCAAGGATTTCTCCTTTTACGTCAATGGTTACTTTTTTAGAAAGGTCACCGGAGGCCACCGCCTTCGTCACCTCGGCGATGTTCCGCACCTGGGAGGTCAGGTTACCGGTCATCTGGTTCACCGAGTCGGTCAAATCCTTCCATGTACCAGCGACACCCGGCACGAAGGCCTGTCCACCCAGCTTACCATCGGTACCCACCTCACGGGCCACCCTCGTTACCTCGGAGGCGAAGGCTCGCAGCTGATCCACCATCGTGTTCAGTGTCTCCTTCAGCTGGAGGATCTCTCCACGCACGTCCACCGTAATCTTCTTCGACATATCCCCGTTCGCCACCGCGATTGCCACTTCGGCAATGTTCCGCACCTGGCCGGTCAGGTTGGAGGCCATCTGGTTCACCGAGTCGGTCAGGTCCTTCCAGGTACCGCCGACGCCCGGCACGTGTGCCTGGCCACCCAGTTTACCTTCCGTACCCACTTCCCTGGCCACACGGGTCACCTCGGAAGCAAAGGCGCGGAGCTGTTCCACCATCGTGTTGATCGTGTTCTTCAACTCGAGGATCTCTCCTTTTACATCCACCTCGATTTTACGCGACAAGTCACCGTTCGCCACCGCCGTAGTTACCTCGGCGATGTTACGTACCTGCGCCGTCAGGTTCGAGGCCATTTTATTTACTGAATCCGTTAAGTCTTTCCATAAACCTTCCACACCCGGTACATCCGCTTGTCCACCAAGCTTTCCTTCAGAACCCACCTCACGAGCCACACGGGTCACCTCCGAACCAAAGGAGTTCAGCTGGTCCACCATCGTATTGATCGTGTTCTTCAATTCCAGGATCTCTCCGCGCACGTCCACCGTGATCTTACGCGACAGGTCACCCTTCGCCACGGCAGTCGTCACTTCAGCAATGTTCCGCACCTGGCCGGTAAGGTTCGAAGCCATCTGGTTCACCGAGTCGGTCAGGTCTTTCCAGGTACCGCCGACGCCCTGCACTTTCGCCTGGCCACCGAGCTTTCCTTCCGTACCTACTTCAAGGGCCACCCTCGTCACCTCGGAGGCAAAGGAGTTCAGCTGGTCCACCATCGTGTTGATGGTTTTCTTCAGCTCCAGGATCTCGCCCTGTACGTTTACGGTGATCTTCTTCGAAAGGTCACCATTCGCCACCGCAGTAGTTACTTCAGCAATGTTACGTACCTGTGCAGTCAGGTTGGATCCCATGTTATTTACCGAGTCGGTCAGATCTTTCCATACACCACCTACTCCCTGCACTTTCGCCTGGCCACCAAGTTTACCCTCGGTACCTACTTCAAGGGCCACACGGGTCACCTCGGAGGCAAAGGAGTTCAACTGGTCCACCATCCGGTTGATCACGTCTTTGATCTGGAGGATCTCGCCCTTCACATCCACCGTAATCTTCTGGGTAAGGTCCCCATTGGCAATAGCGGTGGCCACCTTCGATACGTCACGCAGCTGTACGGTCAGGTTACCGGCCAGCTGGTTTACGTTATCAGTCAGGTCTTTCCATACACCACCTACGCCTTTCACTGTAGCCTGGCCTCCCAGCTTACCCTCAGAACCCACCTCGCGCGCCACACGGGTCACCTCGGAGGAGAACGAGTTCAGCTGGTCCACCATCGTGTTAATCGTATTTTTCAGTTCAAGGATCTCACCTTTTACATCCACCGTGATCTTGCGCGACAGGTCCCCTTTGGCCACGGCCGTCGTCACCTCAGCAATGTTCCGCACCTGGCCGGTAAGGTTCGAAGCCATCTGGTTCACCGAATCAGTTAAGTCTTTCCATGTACCGGCCACACCTTGCACCTCGGCTTGTCCACCCAGCTTTCCTTCCGTACCCACTTCCCTGGCCACACGGGTCACCTCAGAGGAGAAAGAGTTCAGCTGGTCCACCATCGTGTTGATAGTGTTCTTCAGCTCAAGGATCTCGCCCTGTACATCCACCGTAATCTTTTTCGACAGGTCACCTTTCGCTACCGCTGTAGTTACTTCAGCGATGTTCCGCACCTGTGCGGTCAGGTTACCAGCCATCTGGTTTACCGAATCGGTCAGGTCTTTCCACACACCGGCCACACCTTTCACCTTAGCCTGTCCACCCAGCTTACCCTCTGAACCCACCTCGCGCGCCACCCGGGTCACCTCCATCGAGAAGAGGTTCAACTGCTTCACCATGTCGTTTACTTCCCTGGCAATGCGCAAGAATTCACCCTGCAGTACGTGATCGCCAATCTTCAGGGGCATCTCTTCCGAAAGGTTACCCTTCGCCACAGAGGAGATAACGTGGGCAATCTCGATGGTGGGATGCACCAGGTCGGAGATGAGGCTGTTGGTAGAGTCCACCGCCTGCTTCCAGGCACCACGGGCAGCTTTAGGCAGCTCCACCCGGTGGTTCAACTTACCCTGCTTCCCAATGATGTTACGGGCTTCGGCCAGCTCCTGAACCAGTATTTCATTATAGTGAATGATCTCATTGAGTGTATCACAGATCTTCCCGTCAATACCTACTCTATCCACCGGCAGGCGGGCACTGAAGTTGCCGTCTTTTACTTCGGAAAGTACCCGAAGCAACAGCTTATAGTCCAGCATATCGTTAGCCAGCGCAGGCTCCTCAGCACCGTTGGCTTTTGCCTTTCCTTTCTTAGCCGGTTTTTTGGGAGTAGTGACAGGTTCTGTATCAGTTGTATCAGGTACAGATATATCAATAGACTCGTGTAGCGAGCCATTTGAAGCTTGCGTTTCGTTACTCATGATTAAAGGTGAATTAAGCTAGGTTCAAACCTACACAAAAGTATTGACATGAGGCAATCTTGCCCATTTTTTCTTGACCCAAAAAATTGATAAAAATATGCCGGTTAATCATGACAGAAGTAAGTAGTTACACTTATAATTTACATGTTATATCAGAGCCGTATCCCGGGTGGCATCCTGGTGCCGGGCAGGCACTCTTCTCTATCCACTATAAAGTTCCTCAACAAAAATGAGCTGCAGAAGTATACCGGGTCTATGTGGGTCTATGTTTCCTGTTTTTTCCAGTTTTGGGTCTATGAGAAAGTGTCTGAATTCTAATCCGAGGCAGTTAATGAGATCAAGGTCCGAATAGAACTTGAGAACAGACCAGCGCTCCCTGGCAACAACATAAACATCCGGGTTCCACTTCTCCTATTTATTGCGGGTTAAGCCGGGTGGCACTAAGGAAAACATGCAAATCTTAAATGAAGAGAAACGCCAGGGTTAAATTGATTAGAACTTAAGGACTGGGAATAGAAAAGCCCCTCGCTTGAGGGGCTTTTGCGGACCGGACGGGACTCGAACCCGCGACCTCCGCCGTGACAGGGCGGCATTCTAACCAACTGAACTACCGATCCAACTTTTTCGGTTTATAAGGACTTTTTCAGTACAACTCCCGATTGCAATCGGGAATAATCAACTGAACTACCGGCCCTTATGTTCCGTTTGGGGTTGCAAAGATAAGAGTATTTTATTTTCACAAACAAAAAAAACTGCCAGATTTTTTTTTCTTTCATCAACTCTTCTTGCTGTCCATTTATCTTTGAACGCTCAACACCCTTTATGTATAAAGTCGGCATTTTTGGCACCGGTAACCTGGCCATCATTCACTTAAAGCACTGGAACGCATTACCCGGTGTCTCTGTCGCCGGCTTTTATGATCCGGGCAGTGAAGAAATTACGGAACTGGAAAGGACCTACCACATCAAACGCTACACAGCAGAAGAAGAGTTGATCGGGGAGTGCGACCTGGTGGATGTGGTGTGTGCCCCACCCTGCCGCTTCGCCATTTGCGAAAAAGCTATCCGGCAAGGAAAGCACGTCTTCGTGGATAAGCCAATGGCACACACCATGTCGGAAGCGGGCCAACTGGTCAAACTGGTACAGGAATCGAAGGTCAAGCTGCACGTAGGCGGCATGGAACGGTTCAACCCGGCCTTTCGTTCGCTGGGGGACCTACAATTGAAGCCCCTTTATATAGAAGCCCGGCGCATGGACGCCCCAGATCCGAAAAGCACGGAGGTAGACGTAATCCTGGACCTGATGATCCACGACATTGATATGGTGCTCAGCGTAGTCAACAGCGAAGTAAAACAAGTCTCGGCCAGCGGAGTAGCCGTCGTGACCGACACCCCCGACATCGCCAACGCCCGCATCGAATTCGATAACGGCTGTGTGGCCACCCTTACGGCCAGCAGGATATCCATGAAGCCGGTGCACGAAATGCGCCTGTTCCAGAAAGACGTTTATGTCGCCCTCGACTTTTCCAATATAGGCGTGAAGATCTTCCAGGCACCAGGATCCGTGGAAAGCATACTGTCTTCTTCCGCAATAGAGCTACCGCGTCGCCCGGGGGTCAATACCGCCCGCCAGGAACTGCAGGAGTTCCTTGCGGCGGTGCGCGACAATACGCGCACTGCCGTGAATGAAATTGATGGCTACCGGGCTATGGAGGTAGCCCACCAGGTCCTGCAAAAGATCACCGATAAACTTTCCGTTGCCCGATAACAATGTCAGCGCCCAAATATATTCGTCCCTTCTGGTATGCCTTAACTGATTACGGTACCGCCGCCTGCGCGTGGGCCGCTTTTTTCTTTACACGCAAAGCATTGCTGGGGCAGGATTTCGCCGTCGACACGAAGTTCTGGCTCGGCATCCTGCTGATTCCCTTTGGATGGCTGGCCCTGTTTGCGCTGGTGGGCAGCTACTACTCCATTTATAAAAAGTCAAGGCTGGTCGAATTTACAACCAGCTTTATCTGTTGCATGGTGGGTAGCGTGGTGCTGTTTTTCTTTTTCCTGCTCGACGATGCCATCAACGATCACACCTATTATTACCAGGCCTTTGCCCTGCTGTTTGTCCTGCACCTGTTTTTTATTTACTCCGGCAGGCTCCTGCTGCTCAACCGCACCAAGCTGCAAATGATGCGGGGAGAAGTAGAATTCCCCGCTCTTATCGTAGGCAACAGGGAAGCAGCCGGGCGCATCTTTACCGAGACGGAAAGGAAACTAAAAGAAGAAGGCTTCAAAGTGATGGGCTATATCCCGCTGAACGGTGCAGAAACCGATAACAAAGCATTGCCACGGCTGGGACTGCTGGAAAACCTGGAACAGGTTATCGACACCGGCAAGATACAGGCTGTCATCCTGGCCGTTCACAAGAGCGAGCAGGCAACCATTGAATCGCTCATCGACCGCCTCAGCGAGAAGGATGTAGACGTGCTTATTCAGCCCAGCACCCTTGATATCCTGGCTGGTTCCGTGAAACCGGGAAATGTGCTGGGAGCCGCGCTCATCGACCTGAGGACTCATCTGATGCCCGAGTGGCAGCAAAACATCAAGCGCCTCATCGATGTGCTGGTGGCATTCTTCGGCCTCCTCTTTCTATTTCCTTTCATGCTTTATATCGCCATGCGCGTGCGACTGTCCTCTCCCGGGCCTATCCTGTACAAGCAGCTGCGCGTAGGTTACAAGGGTAAGCCTTTTTACATTCATAAGTTCCGATCGATGTATGTGGATGCCGAGAAACATGGCCCAGCCCTCTCCTCCGATCATGATCCACGGATTACCAAATGGGGCAAGGTGATGCGCAAGTGGCGGCTCGACGAAATACCCCAGGTATGGAATATCCTGAAAGGCGAGATGAGCCTGGTAGGCCCCCGGCCTGAGCGGCAGCACTACATCGATCAGATCGTGGCGCAGTTCCCCTATTACAAATACCTGCTCAAGGTAAAGCCAGGCCTCACCTCGTGGGGCATGGTGCAGTTTGGCTATGCCGAGAACGTGCAGGACATGATCGAGCGCAGCAAGTTCGATCTCGTATACATCGAAAACATTTCGCTGGCCCTCGACTTCAAGATCCTGCTGCACACCCTGCGCATCATTTTCGGTGGTAAAGGCAAATAAAAAGACTTAAGAAATAAGATACAAGGCCCAAGGCCTACCCGGTTTGGGAGTTTGAATATTTACAAGTTCACTAGTTTACAGGTTGGTTATTCCATATAAGCCCGGAAAACGCTATTCCGCTGAACGATGTTTTCGGAACCTTGGGCGTAAAGCCTTGTACTGTTTACCTTGTTTCTTGTGCCTTGAACCTTTACTTTTGATCCAAACTGAATCCTTTGCAAAAAAGAGCGCTTGTTTTGTTAGCGGCCTGTCTTTGTACAATCCACTCCATGGCCCAGTACTGGCAGCAGCAGGTAGACTATATCATCGATGTGTCGCTGAACACTCGGGAGAAGACCCTCGATGGATTTGAGAAGCTCACCTACCGCAACAACTCCCCCGACACCCTGTCCTTCATCTGGTTCCATCTTTGGCCCAATGCCTACAAGAACGACCGCACGGCCTTCAGCAACCAGATGCTGCGCAACGGCAACACGAAGTTCTACTTCGCCAACAAGGAAGAACGGGGATACATCAACCGTCTGGACTTTAAAGTAGGTGGTGTTACAGCGCGCACCGAAGATCACCCACAGCATATCGACATCATCAAGGTACTGTTGCCTTCGCCGCTGCCCCCGGGCGCTCAGGCGACCATCACCACGCCTTTCCACGTAAAGCTGCCCTACAACTTTTCCCGCGGCGGCTACGATGGTCAGTCGTTCCAGGTTACCCAGTGGTACCCCAAGCCGGCCGTATACGACGCACGCGGCTGGCACCCTATGCCCTACCTCGACCAGGGAGAGTTTTACAGCGAGTTCGGCAGCTACGACGTGCGCATCACCGTCCCAAAAAACTATGTAGTGGCTGCTACCGGCGAGCTGCAGAATGCCGAAGAAAAGCAGTGGTTAAAGACCAGAGCAACCGGCACTTCCAAACCTGCATCAGCACCTGCAGCTTCAAAGTCCAAAGCCACAACAGCAAAGGGCAGGACCTCCACTGCCAAAAAAGGTACGACACAGGCCAGCAAACCTATAGCCGCCCCGGCTTCACCGGTGGAGACCAAAACCCTCCAATACCGGCAGGCCAACGTGCACGATTTTGCCTGGTTTGCGGCCCGCGACTTTATTGTAGAGAGCGATACATGCCTCCTGCCCTCGGGCAAAGTGATCGAAGCTTATTCCTACTATACGGCCCGTGAGCAACGGACATGGAAGAAAAGCCTGCAGTACCTCAAAGACGCGGTGCGCTTCTACTCGCGCGAGGTGGGCGAGTACCCCTACCCAACCGTCAGCGTAGTGCAGGGCCCCGAGAGCTTCGGCGGTGGTATGGAGTACCCGACCATCACCGTGATATCGCCAATGCCCGATGCGAAACTGCTGGACCTGGTGATTGCCCACGAAGTTGGACACAACTGGTTCTACGGCATCCTGGCCTCCAACGAACGCATGTACCCCTGGATGGATGAGGGCATCAACTCCTACTACGAACAGCGCTACGAGCATTACAAATACGGCAAGAACTACCATA
>DASWYM010000564.1:0-11576 GCA_036404975.1 Chitinophagaceae bacterium | reverse complement strand
GTCTGGGCAAGACCAGGGGTGTGAGCCATACACAGGCAATTAACATCCGCACCAGCCTCATCGTCAACAAGCCCAAAGATGAAGTGTACGCGTTCTGGCGCAAGCTGGAAAACCTGCCCCTCTTTATGAAGCACCTCGCTTCCGTAACCGAGATCGATGCCAAACACTCCCACTGGGAAGCAGTGATTCCCGGCAACGTAGGCAAGGTAAAATGGAACGCAGAAATTGTAAAGGAAGAACCCGGCTATATGATTGGCTGGCAGTCCATACCCAACTCCATGATCAATAACGCAGGCAAAGTGGTGTTCAACGATGCCCAGAACGGTCAGGGTACCGAACTGGAAGTGGTGATTAGCTACCACCCCCCTGCCGGCGAGTTGGGTTCCGGCGTTGCTAAACTGTTAAACCCCGTATTTGAGAAGATCATTCGCCAGGACGTTATGAACTTCAAAGAATACATAGAGACCAAGCACGGTGCAGCGGGCACCACCGGCACAACAACCGGCACCCCAAGCATGCATGCGGCCCCGCAGGGCGAAGGCATGGAGCCTGGCGGCGGCGGTCAGTATGTCAGTCATTAACAGACTGTATCCGTCCGTAAAACGCGGCACCAAGATAACTGGCGGATCCCGCCATGAAAACAACAAAGGTGGTAAGGGAGATTTCCTTTACCACCTTCTTCTTTTACAATTGTTAAAGGGTGAAAATAGTTTTTCGCAGAAATCTCCGATTCCCTATTTTTGCAGCCCCAAACGATACCGCTTGCCCCTGGCAACAGTGGAATCGATGGCGAGGTAGCTCAGTTGGTTAGAGCATCGGATTCATAACCCGAAGGTCGGCAGTTCAAGTCTGCTCCTCGCTACAAAGGCTCAAGTTCTGATAATCAAGGACTTGGGCTTTTTTATTTCCCCTTCTTAGCTGTAGTCAGTTTTCAAGAGTTAACACTTTCACTAACACTTAAAACGTTACAGTATGTTACAACTACCTTTTCAGTGCTATTGCTCCCCTCTGAAAGTAACCCGAAAAATTGGTTAACGAGCAAGGCCAGAATAAAGAAAGACTGGAGCTTAACTAGAACATAAAACATTACATAGGGAGCCGTGAACACCAATAAAGTTTGTGCCAGCGCCGTGAAGCATTTCGGTACCACTACTTTGTGTATAGTCCTGGCATAACAGCTGATGGAGGTACCGCTGTTATCCGCTCCGATTCTACTTCTATGGTAATGTGTTTTTTTACTCCTTTGATCAAGAACCAAAACATAATGGAAATCTCCCCTATTCCGGAGCATATAAATGCCACCACCTGCGTCTGGCTATGGTAAAGGGGGAAAAGCATATAGGTTAAACTACCCAGGGTATAACCTATGGCTGCCAGAACCAGTAGTGCACCCAACAGGCGAGGAATAAACCGGGACCTGTAGACGAGCATACCAAAGGGGAATAGCCACAAGCCCCAGAGCAGTTCCAATGCCATCATTCCGTACTCGTTCATTTTCAGGAAGAGCATAGCCTGTTCCGGCTGGCTTACGGGAGCAAAGGAAGCGGTCACATCCCCCGTTACTATCATAAGAGCCGTGATCTTAAAAGCTGCCAACACAAAAACGACAGGAATTTGCGCGCCCACGAAAGCAACCATAACTCTTGCCAGGTGGTGGTTTACTCCTTTAAACAATCGATAAAGCACCAATACCAGGAATAAAAAAACAGTAACTTCCACCAGATTGACCACTACACAGGTTCTAAATAAAAATTCGTTCTGCAGGATGTTGTTTGTAGTGGCTACTGCGTTTCCCCGGACAAAGATCTGCGAGGGAACATACATATGTGCATATATGGCCGTCAATATGAGTACAAGATAAAGCAGGCCGGCAAGCCTTGCTGTCTTTTTGAGTGTTGCAATGCTATTTTCCATGTAGGTTCATTATTAAGGATTTTTAAAAAGGCTCATGGTAATACCATGAGCCTGCGTTCCTAACAGCACGGCATTGTAATCACCGTGAGCAGAATGGAAATAATAAGAATGATCGGTTTCATAATTGTTGTTTTTTGAGGTTAATTGTTTATTTAAGTAGGTAAATCGATAAGAGCCCGTAGTGGCAAACTCTTTCAAACTTTTAATTGTTTCCGATCACACCACCGCTTGATTGCACCCTTTTCAGTTCGTCCTCAGCACCGGTGGCTCGCTGCCGGGCCGGTTTTACGCCATTGTTCCCGAACCGCACAGCCAGGCTCAGTTTGAGCTGCCGGCTTTCTCCACGGTAATTGAACCGCATGGTCTGGCCGGCAAAATCGGATGTAGCCCTGAACTTCATGGAATAAAATACATCGCTCACTACGGCTTTAACCGTGGCGCTTCCCTTCATAAACTGTTTTGACATACCGGCATCCATATTGTACATCGATCTTCCCCTGAAGCTTCCCTGGTAAATGGTGGGTGCGTTGTAAAAGCCACTCAATTCCGCTGTCCAGGTCCTGGCAAACTTTAAACTGCTTTGGGTAAAAAGATTAAAGCCAAATGCCCCCAGATCCACCTGCCGGCCCGTGCCAAAATCGGCCCTGTATTTCGAATAGTTGCTGTTGATGCTGGAAAACAGGCTAAAGGATTTATACTGGAAAGGATAACTCACATTAAAACTGACCACATCCTGGGTGGCCAGGTTTTTCCTGGATACAAAAGCCTTGGACCTTTCTGCCGTATCAAAGAGCTGGGTAAACATATCGCGTACATGACTGTAATTAAGTGTCATGTGTAGCTTGAACTTATAGGTATGGGTAAGGCCAAAACTGTTGGTGTACTGGGGGCGGAGATCCACATTTCCTTTCATGAACGTGTATTCATCCAGCTTGAATTCAAAGGGGTTCAGGTCTTGGTAAGCGGGCCGGTCGATGCGGCGGCTGTACGCCAGGCTCCATTGCTTCATCTTGTTTTTGTTCAACGTGAGGGCGGCACTGGGAAACAGATCGGTATAAGACCGCTTGAACAAGGAAACGCTGGGTACATATCCGGCTGCACTGAATTTCAGCCCGTTGGATTTACCTTCTGAACGGGTATTTTCCATACGCAAACCTGCCTGGATCATGAAGGTTTTGTATTGGCGATTATAGTTTACATAGCCGGCATGAATGTTTTCGATATAAACAAAATGATTACTGCGGTCCTTATCCAGTTCTTCTACAGAAGAACGTACATTGAAGCGTTGAAAATCATTGTCCGTATTTACCCAGGCCGATTTGCCGCCAACCCCCAGCTTACCTTTTCCGAGGCTTTGTTCGTAATCAGCCTTGAAGGAGTTAATAGATAGCTCGGCAGGTGAAAACATATGGTTGATAACGCTGTTCAGCTTCACCCCTCCCGACGGTTCGTAATAATGATTCTGCTGGAACTGGTCGCTGTTCAGGACATAGGAGCCGCGGTCGGCATTCAGGACCAGACTAGTGCCTTTCGGATGGGTATAGCTATAGTTTAGGTTCACATTGGCATTGTGCCTTTTCATCCGGTTGCGGTTACCGGCAATCAACAGGCGGTCTGCCGTGACAGTGTTGGTGTTGGAGATAAGCGTCCTGCCGTAAGTGCTGGATGTGGGGTCGGCCAGTATTCCGTTCAGCATCATCCCCACCGTACTTTTTTTACTGAAAAAGTAATCGGCTCCCACTTTAAAATTATGAGCCCTGCGTACGTCAAAGATGGTTCCCTGTTGGTCAAAAAGACTATCCAGAACGGTTCGTCTAAAGTTCACATGCTGCTCGTTGGGTGCATAGCTGTAACTATACGTGCTAAAGAGGTTGATCTTTTGGTTCCTGTAATTCAGGGAAGCACCGGTATTGTACCGGGAATGAGCAGCCAAATTCCAACCTGCATTTACAGAGCCGTTGGCACCCAACGACTTGTTCTTTACCAGCCGGATATTAATGATCCCGGCATTGCCGGCTGCCTCGTATTTTGCCGAAGGATTGGTGATGAGTTCGATCGCTTCTACCTGCGAGGATTGCAGGGTCTTCAGGTAAGTGGCCAGGTCCTGCCCGGATAAAGGTGTTGGCCGGCCGTCTATATAAACCTGCACACCGCTTTTCCCGGAAAGGCTGATATTATCATCCTTGTCCAGCAATACCCCGGGCGATTTGCGCAACAGCTCCAATGCATCTGATCCGGTTGCGTTGGTGGTTCCCTCAACGTTCAGGACCGTTTTATCCGCTTTCACTTCCACTATAGGTTTGCTTGCGGTTACGGTTACATTTTTCATATGACCCGCTGTCCTGGAAAGGATTAGTTCCGGCACCGCCACATCCGATGAACCAACTGAAAAGGCCGGGGAATAAGCAGGCTGATAGCCTATGTGGCTTACCCGCGTCCGGTAACTTCCTCCCTTGACGGCAGAAAAACTATACGAGCCATCCCATTTGGTAACAGCCAGCTTAACGAGGGTAGAATCAGCTGCTTTTAGCAGGCTGATCGTAGCGCCTTTAAGAGGAACTCCGCTTCCGTCTTTTATGACACCGCTTATTTGTTGCGCCGCCAAATAATGGGTTGTAGCAGTCAAAAGCACTAGTAATAGATGTCTCATAATTTGTAGCTTTTAAGGTTTTACCTGTAAGAGGAAACAAGCGTGTTATGCTGTTTGCCAGTTTTCGGATACAAGATTATCCAATAAAAAGAGGGCTTAAAGGCCTCTGTCAACCAACAGCAGGTTATCGTATATGAACAACACAACGACAGTAGTACATAAGGTAATGACCATAAAAGTGATAAACTTTTCAGGCGGAAAAGACAGGCCATTCGGATTATAATAGACTATACCGGTTGGTTGGTATACGAATAAGGAACGTCTGTAGTCTATACAGAAAATACAAAAAGAATTGACGAAATTTAGCTGATAAACAAGCCGATGAAAATAGCTATTGACAGAAGCCGGGTAAAACTTTATCTATGGATCGGGCTTGCTTTTTTGGCGCTGCGGCTATTTAGTGAATTGGTGAACAACCGCGAAACCTTTTTCGAAAGAGTGGTGAATAGTATCTGGCTGATCGGCTATCTCACGGTCCTCAACTTTATCCTTTTTGAATATACCCTTCCCTTTATAAAGCTCTCCTGGAAAAGAATACTACTGGGTATGTTCCTGTTGTGGGCTCACCTTATGTTCTATTCCTTTGGCTTGTATGGGTGGAGAGCTTTTGGAATTGCACTGGGCATTTATTTCCCTCTGACCACTCACGAGTCTGCCATGAAGGGCATCGAATACCATGTGCCTTACAGCTTTATGTCTATTTTCTTTTTCGGGATTATAAAGTATACTTATGATTACCGGAAGTTAAAAGAAGCGGCACAGCAACTGCGCCTGGAAAAACAGGAAGCAGAGCTGAACTACCTGAAATCGCAAACCAACCCTCACTTCCTGTTCAACACCCTGAACAACATCTATTCCCTGGCCCGCGACAAGTCCGATCAGGCGCCGGAATCCATTTTACGCCTCTCGAAGATCCTGCGCTTTATGCTCTACGAAACCAGCGGGGAGTATATAGCTATCGAACAGGAACTACGGATTATCGGCGATTATATCGCCCTGGAAAGCTTACGCTACGATGAGTCGCTGCGGGTTAACTTTAACTATGATGTGGAGGACCTGAAGCAGGCTGTACCGCCCCTGATGCTGGTCCCTTTGGTGGAGAATGCCTTTAAGCATGGAGCATCCGAAACAAGAGGCCACCCTTTCGTCGATATTCATCTTTCGATAAAAAACCGGCAGCTGGTCTTTCTGGTAAAGAACTCTTCGGAAGCAATTCCGGGAGAGCGGAACGTAAAAGAAAACATCGGACTTTCCAACCTGAGACGCCAGTTGGAGTTGCTTTACAAAGAGTATAGTTTGACGGTCCATCAAGGGGATCTTGTTTTCACGGCTACTTTAAAAATCAATCTCGCCAGCCATGTCTAACCTCACCTGCATTATTATCGAAGATGAGCCCCTGGCCGCCAAAGTGCTGGAGGATTACATAGCACAGGTGCCTTTCCTGGAAAGGCAGGGAACTTTCAAAGATGCCATCATGGCTACCGAGTACCTACGGGGTCATTCCGTGGACCTTATCTTCCTGGATATCCACCTGCCCAAACTAAAAGGCATGGCCTTTTTAAAAACATTATCCAGTCCACCTGCTGTAATCATTACCACCGCTTATCATCAGTATGCCGTGGAGGGCTTTGACCTGAACGTTACCGATTACCTGTTGAAGCCCTTTGAGTTTGAACGCTTCCTGGTAGCCGTCAACAAAGTAAAAACCGCAAAAAAAGAAGTGCGCCTGGTCCCCGAAAGCCCCGCAGTAAAGGATCACCTGTTTCTGAACGTACAAAAAAAGAAAGTGAAGATCTTATTTACCGATATCGTCTACATCGAAAGCCAGCGGGAATACATTAAAATCGTTACCACAAAAGGGGAATACCTTTCCAAAATGAGTACACATGAAGCGGAGCACCTTTTACCAGCTCATCTCTTCAAGCGCATACACCGGTCTTTTATCATTTCTGTCAACAAAATTGATTCGTACACATTGGAAGAAGTAGAGGTCAATGGTGTAGTGCTTCCGATCGGCCGGGAGTACAGAGAGGTGATACACAGCTTTTAGCTGTGCGCCCATTAAAAGGCATTCAACCATTTACCGGCAGCACACCGGCAAAGAGAAATCAGTTGCTTATCCCTTTCCGCTTCCCTCCTGCTTTCTTAAAACAAGTTAATTGTCCTTTGATGGACCATAGCTCGTACATCAGCAGGCCAATGTTTCATACCGAATATTCCATCTGCTCCTTGCTTTAATCCTGGTAAACAGCTTCTCTCCCAAGCTAAAGCTGTGGTCTGTTGACAATTACTGGTTGTTTATAGACAGTGGGTGGAAGGGACTATTTATAAACTTAGTTTAGCTGTATATCAGTTTGAACTTTCAACTAAAAACAAACACAATGCCGTCCTTTAGTACACTTCATCAAAAAGAAATCAAAGTGCAACCTTCATTTCGATCTTCCTTTACAACAGGACGGCTGGTAGGCATCCTGTTATTGCTTCAATTAGCCGCCGCCCTCACCCTGCCGTTTATATTGTCTAAACCAATAACGGTTGGTTCCCCGGCTTTCCTTACGGCCGTGGCCGAGCATTCTTTCCAAATTCGAATGGCGGTACTTCTGTCTTTCGTTGGCGCCGCGCTGACCGTTTACCTGGGTATCACTATGTTCCAGGAATTACGGCTCTATAGTAAACCGGCTGCACTGTTGTTCCTGGTGGTTTGTTCTCTTAGTTGCGTTCTGGATATGGTGCATGCCGGCACTATACTGTCGATGCTGTCTATCAGCAATGCGTTCGTTACTTCAGGTGCCGTAAATTCCGAACTGTATCAGGTGGTTGGTGCGGCGGTAGCTTCTTCGCGCCGCTCGGCCCATGCTACGCAGTTGCTTGCTATTGGTGCATGGATGTTCGTTTTCTATATTTCGCTGTTACGATTCAAACTGGTTCCCATTGTATTATCAATCATGGGCATTATAGGTATTACTCTCCAATTCGTTGGCGTAACCATAATGATGTTCCTGGGCCGCAGCTTAATCAGTGAGATAGCTATGCCTTTGCTTCCTATCCAGATAGCTGTTGCTGTATGGTTAATCTTCAAAGGCTTCAATGGCCCCTCCCAAAAGCTTGCAGCCCTGTCGGGTATTTAGGCTACCACTGTACCTGGCTGGGAATAGCGTCATTTACAATAACGTGGGTTATACCAACTGTGTGGCCGAAAACCTGCTGCCGGGCGCCGTAGGCATACCAGCCAAGTGATACGCAGGGGCAACAGCAAACGAAAAGATGCGCCCTACAAGCGTTTAAGGTAGTAAGGTTTTTATGTTTCCCTCACCGGCAGGTCACTACTGGCGCAGAGCTTGGGCTTCGGCAGGCCCCGACGGCTTGCCGATCCCGCACCAACCCCGGAATAAAAGCATAGGAACAGTATACTTACGCCATGGTAACAGCATACCAACTCCGCATCTCAGCCGCACCACGGCCGCATCTCGCCCCCCTTTCAGCCGCCTGTATAAAGGGCGGCCGGGAGGCGGTCGCCAGGCAGCCCAGTCCGGGCTGAGCGGCAGCCAAAATAGGCAGTTACTATACTGTTACTATACTTTCTCCCTGCCGTAAGACTAGTATTGCCTTGTTCCTGGCCCTTAATTCATGTTCCTTGAACCTTGTGCCCTGATTCTTTTCAATGCTTTTGACCATGCAGAATCACAGCCTGGTGATTACAATCATCTTTTTGCTGCCCCTGCTCTTTTATATTGCGTCAAAACTTCGAATGAAAGCTCAATTAGATGCCGACCAGCTCCTGGAAGACTACCTGGCCACCCAGGAGAGACTTAGCAACGAACATTCCGAGCGGATGATCGGGTACTACTCCTTTTTGGAAGAACCGGTACTGATCGCCAACCTGACCCGGATTTGTTCCATGGTGCGGAAGAAGGATTGCACAGCAGGGCGCCCGGGAACTATGAACATAGCATTGTATGGCCCGATCAGTGTGGAGGTGTTGGTGGAGCTGGAAGAAAAGTATAACACCTCCTTAAAGCCGCCTATTGTCCACTCGATCTCAAAAGTGATGCTGCAAACCCTGGAGGCGGATTCACAGGATTTACCCCTGAAGTCAGTCGAGAGCTGCCTGGAAGCGCTTAATGGAACATACATCAACCTCCTCGCCGAGCCGGTTTTATTGTAGCCCTCGTCCCCGTTGCCCTGAAGGAGGGATTCTTTTCCTTTGCCTCAAATGCATCTTTGACGGGACTGATGATTCAGCCGCCGGCGACTGTTCCGTCCACGTACACCGGGCGGCAGAAGCCTGTAGTGTCATCCCAGGGCCCCAAGGACCCGGTCTATGAATACGTACCCGGCGGGGCAAATTTTATTCTTTGGCAGGGCGTCCCGTAAATCAGCAAACAATAAGAAACTTTACCGGAAGAGGCACCATCAATTGATCACGCCGAGCTCTTTGCCTTTTTTTACTAAATCTACATGCCGCTCCACCACTTTGTTGTGACTATAATCGATAATGTAGTAGTCTCCTAACTCGTCGTGCCACTTCTTGCCGTGCTTGGTCTTGCGCACCATTTCATTTCGTTGAGCGAGCAGCCCATTGATGCGCTGCAGCAGGGCGCCTTTTGAGATGTGCGTTTGCATGTGTGACTATTTTTAGACAGGAATCACCTGGAGGAGCAAAAATTTCATGCCCCGGGCTGCCGGTTCGCTTCCGTGCCTTCCGGGCCAGTCTTACAGCCGCGCCCCTGGACCAAATACAGAGGATTGATTGTGAGTCGCTAACAAAAGGCGCCACGGCGGATCACCTGACGGCGTACACGGATCGCCTGCCAAAGGGTACCCGGCAGGTGGTGGCGCAAATTCCCCAGCTTACCCCGGTTGCGCCGGCAAAGGATTTCGGAGGACACCTACGCCTTCCCCTTCCTGCTTACTTTCCCCGGCTCCACACTTCATAGATAGCCTCACCCCTGGAGCTAAGGCCGCTGTGGTGCCAATCGCCGTTCTCCAGACGGCCGTCAAAGGATAAGGCGCTGCCTACCCGGCTGCTGTCACGGGAAAAGAATTCGATCCGCTCGGTATACCTGCCGTCGGCAAACGTATAGGTTCCTCCGCCCGTGCCCATGAATTGTTTGGTGCCCGGATCAATGGCCGCCCACTGGAAGCGGGTGCCCGTTAAGATCTTCACTGTTTTGCGGGTGCCGCTTTGATGGATGACTTGAAGCTCCCCGCCCTGTTTGCGGGCCGATATCTTCCACACACCGGCCAGGGGTGCCTGCCCGTCATCCACCCGCTTCCAGCCTTCTGCTGCGCCCGTTAAATTGGTCTCTAGTTGACCGTTTTGCACAGAGGCAGTGTAGGGAACGCTCTTACCTATCGCCGCCGGGTTTTGGGTGTCAAACTCGTAGGCCACCGCAAGCCGGCCGTTTTGGAAGGTATAGGTGCCCCCACGGGTTTGCACAAACCGTTTGGCGGTCTTATCATAGGTGCTGTGGGTGAGGTAGCCATCCATGAACAGAAGCACCTGCTCTACACCGCCGGCGTTCCGTTGCCAGGCGCCGGTGAGCGGGTCAGGAGAAGGAGTGCTTCGAAAAGCCAGCATACAGGTCAGTGCCGCCACGGCAACCAGGAGAATGAGTTTGTGTTTCATGGCTCAATGTTTTTATCGACAGACCGGCTATTGCCCGGGGCATAAATATAACTTTTTTGCCCTACTGCCACATACCCGTAAGTCAATAGCGATGGACGCTGCCGCTACCTAAAGGGGTAAGGACACGATTCCGCGAACAGGCATAAAAACTTCGGCTACGGGAGCGGGTAAGAGCCGGCAGTTGACCAGGCCTGGGGCTACCGCCAGCCATAGGGCCGGTTTCGTCGTGGTAGTTTTCCGCTAAGATGCCCAGGCGCTTATTTTTCAAAAGCGGGATAAGCATCCCGGTGATGTCCCACGCAGCGCATACCGGCACCGGCCCACGCCCCCCCTATGCGTCCCACCTGCCAGGAAGGACTATCTTTCAGCACGAGTATTGCATAATACCACGAAACGGGGAAAGCAACCGTGATGTCCCGGCGGCGTCCATCGCGGCCGGTTTACGCCGCGGGCACTTCCCCTCTATAAATTGATGAACGAATACTATGGCCAGACAGTACACTACCCCGCGGGGACTTAAAAATATCGACTACCTAGCCCGGCTCATGGATGCGCAGTTCCGCGTGCCGGGCACCAATTTCCGCTTCGGGCTCGATGCCCTCATCGGCCTGATCCCCGGTGGTGGCGACCTGTCCACCTTTGCCGTGTCGGGCTATATGCTGTGGGTCATGGCGAAGAACGGCGCCAGCGGTTATGTGCTGTCCCGCATGGTGCTGAACGTCCTGCTCGACACCATCATCGGCAGCATCCCCATCCTGGGCGACCTCTTTGACATGGTGTACAAGTCCAACATGCGCAACATGCGCCTGATGCAGGAGCACTACCGCGAAGGGCGCCACCGGGGCAGTGCCTGGAAGGTTATTGTACCGGTGCTGATCGTCCTTTTCCTGGTGATCGTGGCCTTTATTTACCTCTCCTACCGCCTGCTGGCCGGGCTGTTCAACTGGGGCAGCTCGATCAACTGGTAAGGCGCCTTATTTCCATTTCAGGCTCACCAGCACCGGGAAATGGTCGGAGGGATACTTGCCGTGGTAGGTGTCGGTCAGCAGTCCCCACCGCTGCACCAGGAAATGCTCCGTGGTAAAAATGTGGTCGATGATCTCGTCGCGGTGGTTCGCCCGTCCCCAGTCGTTGAACGAAGAATTAGGGGCATAGGGATGCTCCACCTGGCGGTAGGTATCCTTCAACAGGTTGGAGTAGGCCAGGGCCTGGTACCACTCGCTGTCGTGATCGCCGTTAAAGTCGCCGGTCAGTATAACAGGGTCTTTGCCGGCCATCTCTTTGATCCGGCTAAGGATCAGCTTACTGCTTTCTTTGCGGGCCACCACTCCCTGGTGATCGTAGTGGGCATTGAAGACATAGAACTTCTTCTTGGTTTTATTA
>DASWYM010000563.1:0-4398 GCA_036404975.1 Chitinophagaceae bacterium | reverse complement strand
GCTGGTGGGCGGCGGGGGCGCTTTAGGCTCTTTACTTTTGGTTGCTTTCTCACTCATAAGTTTGGCATCAATATATAGTTTCAAAACGGTGTTCTTCTCTTTTAATCTGGTTCGCTATTTAAGCTTTACGGCCACGAACAGGTAATTGTTCGCAGCACCAATAACGTCATACTCCACGTAGAAGGACTCTGTAAATATCTTGAAGGCCAGGAACTCGTGCTGGGGCACGGCAAACTCGTCGAACAGGAGTATGTCGCCCGGTTTCAGGAAGCGGTACAACTGCGACAGTGTAAAGATGGTAGAGCTGAACAGGTCGGCGTCCAGGTGGATCAGCCGCCGGTTGCGACCATCGTATTGCTCCAGGAACGGAGGCAGCGACTCCTGGAACAGGCCCTTATACAGGCTCGCCCTTGGGTCGGTAATGTTCAGCGACTCCATGGCATGGGCCATAGAACCCTTCTCAAAATGCCCCCACTTCTCGGGAAGTCCTTCGAAGGTATCAAAGCCAAAGAAGCGGGACTGCGGATGGGTATTGTGCTGCAGCCACCACTTCAGCGAGTTGCCCCCGGCCACACCGAACTCCAGGTAGTCTATTGCCTGTGCAAACAGACCTTCCTGCTTGTCCAGGGCCTCGTAAAGATTGTAACGGCGGTTGTAGTCCCACTCTTCCTGGTAAAAATCATTATAGCCTTTCACCGGGTGCTGCTTCCGCCACTCCGATAGCTCGCCCATATTCAGGGCGAGGCTCATCGGGTTAGAGAACGGGGCCACCGCCCGGTGTAGATTCCACTTCATGAACAGCGACTTCGCCTTTCTGATTGCATCTAATTTCTTCAAGGGACTTGGTTGTTGGTTTTAGGCCACTTCTTCTACAGTATCCAGTTCTACCTTCAGGTTATTGATAATAAACTCCTGCCGCTCCTGGGTATTCTTACCCATATAGTATTCCAGCAGGTGTTGAATATGATCGCCCTGCTCCAGGATTACAGGCTGCAGGCGCATCTCCTCGCCAATAAAGCGACCGAACTCATCGGGCGAGATCTCACCCAGGCCTTTAAAGCGGGTGATTTCCGGCTTGCTGCCCAGCTTTTTCATCGCCTTTTGCTTTTCCTGTTCGGAGTAGCAGTAGATCGTCTCCTGCTTGTTGCGGACGCGGAACAATGGCGTCTCCAGGATATACACGTGGTTGTTCTTGACCAGCTCGGGGAAGAACTGCAGGAAGAAGGTCATGATGAGCAGGCGTATGTGCATACCATCCACATCGGCATCGGTAGCGATCACGATGCGGTTGAAGCGCAGGCCTTCCAATCCTTCCTCGATGTTCAGGGCGTGCTGCAGCAGGTTCAGCTCCTCGTTCTCGTACACGATCTTTTTGCTCATGCCGTAGCAGTTCAGCGGCTTACCGCGCAGCGAGAATACGGCCTGGGTCTCTACACTGCGGGCCTTGGTGATGGAACCGCTTGCCGAATCGCCTTCCGTAATAAAGATGGTTGTTTCTTTCTGCGTAGCAAAGAACTCCTGCTTGCCTTTTGCCGGCGGCTCGTCGTTCAGGTGCACACGGCAGTCGCGCAGTTTCTTGTTGTGCAGGTTGGCCTTCTTGGCGCGCTCATTGGCCAGTTTCTTAATCCCTGCAAGGTCTTTACGCTCCCGCTCGCTTTGCTCGATCTTTTTCTTCAACGCATCGGCCACCGCAGGATTCTTGTGCAGGAAGTTATCCAGGTTGCGGCTCAGGAAGTCCATCACAAACTGGCGCATGCTCGGACCGCCTTCATCCACGTTAATGGATCCCAGCTTGGTCTTGGTCTGCGATTCAAACACCGGCTCTACCACGCGCACCGACACAGCCGCCACAATACTCTGGCGAATATCGGCTGCATCGTAGTCCTTTTTAAAGAACTCGCGGATCACCTTTACGTAAGCTTCCCGGAAAGCCGCCTGGTGGGTACCACCCTGGGTAGTATGCTGACCGTTTACAAAGCTATAATAGTCTTCACCATAGTCGTTACTGTGCGTCAGAGCCACTTCTATATCGTCTCCCTTCAGGTGAATGATGGGATAACGCAGTTCGTCGGCATTGGTCTTACGCTCCAGCAGGTCCAGCAGGCCGTTCTTACTGATGTACGACTTACCATTGAATACAATACGCATCCCCGCGTTCAGAAAGCAATAGTTCCAGATCTGGTTCTCCAGGTATTCGGGAATAAAATGAAAGTTCTTGAAGACCGTATCGTCCGGTATAAAGGTCACCAGGGTACCGTTATCATCACCTGTTTTTGACTCTCTATGTTCCTTTACCAATACACCCCTTTCAAATTCGGCCTCCTTGATCTTTCCTTCACGCACCGAGGCCACTTTAAAATAGCTACTCAGCGCGTTCACCGCTTTGGTACCCACCCCATTCAGGCCCACGCTTTTCTGAAAGGCCTTGCTGTCATACTTCGCACCGGTGTTGATCTTGCTCACCACGTCCACCACTTTACCCAGCGGAATGCCGCGGCCGTAGTCGCGCACTGTCACGGTATTATCCTTGATGGTGATCTCCACGGTCTTGCCATAGCCCATGGTGTATTCATCGATACAGTTGTCCATCACCTCTTTCACCAACACATAGATCCCGTCGTCGGGGCTGGAGCCGTCGCCCAGTTTACCAATATACATACCCGGACGCAGGCGGATGTGCTCGCGCCAGTCCAGGCTTCTAATGCTGTCCTCGGTATAGCTCACCGCAGCATTGTCCGTTTTTGCCATAGGATTTTCCAACGTCTATTTTTCGTAAAAATAATTGTTTTCCACTGCCGGATGCCGTTCGCTAAAAAGATACCGCCACAATGCAGCCCTATAGGCGCTTTTTACCTAAAATCCATTTTCAATAAAAGGAAAATGAACGAGTTACACGGATGAGTTTAAGTTCTAAGGCTACCAGCAAATCAGTTCACAAATATACTCAAAAAAGGCTGTTTCTACTAACTTTTTTAGCTGAAACAGCTTTAAAATAAGCCCAAATTCCAGTGGAAGGACCTGACCTGAACGCCCACTTCTTCTATAACACCTTTCATACGTGGCGCTTCGCTTGTTTGGCACTTCAAACAAAGCCGGAAAATAGAAAATGGCCGGAGAATAGATGGAAAAAGCACACCTCCGACTCCTTTATTCCCATGATCTCCCCTGGATGTTCCCAAGATATTCCGTACTAATTCCCTATCCTCGTAGATAGGGAATTTATAGGGAATTAATAGGGAATATCTAGGGAATATGTAGGGAATACAGGAGGAGGGATTAGGGTCCCGATAGCTATCGGGAGGGAATTAGGGATTAGGCAGGGAAAACAGGCTGTTTCCGGGTGGGGAGGTGAAGAAAAGATAGCTTTGCGCCACATATACATAGATTCTGCAATACCTTGCTTTTTGCCCCGGTCTTTAACAAAAGAGTTGTAGTCGATAAATATTACTACACCATCTATTATAGTAACTTAAACTATGAAAAAGCTTCTCGCCCTCCTGCTGCTGGCCCTTTACGCTCCTTTTGGCTTTGCCTGCACCACCTTCCTGCTGAGCCGGGACGGGAAGCACTATTTCGGTCGTAACTACGACTGGGTGACGGGAAACGGGGTCGTGCTGGTTAATGCCCGGGGCCTGCAGAAGGAGTCGCTGGAGGCCGAAAAGGGGGTGCCCCTGAAGTGGGTGGCGGAGTTTGGCAGCGTCACCTTTAACCAATACGGGCGGGAGAACCCCACCGGTGGAATGAACGAAAAAGGCCTGGTAGTGGAGCTGATGTGGCTGCAGGAGGCCCGCTACCCCGGCACAGACAGCCGCCCTGCCCTGGACGTGCTCCAGTGGATCCAATACCAGCTGGACTGCAGCGAAACGGTGGAAGATGTCATCGCTTCTGACCGCCTGGTACGGATTGCCTCCTCGGGCAATGCCCCCCTGCACTACCTGGTAGCCGATGCCCAGGGCCATGCCGCCACCATCGAGTTCCTCGACGGCAGGATGGTGGTGCACCAGGGCGCCGACCTGCCCTATCCTGTGCTGACCAATACCCCCTATTCGGAAGCGCTGAAGCGCACCGCTCCAGCACGCCAGCTATCCTCACATTCCTTTACCGACAATTCGCTTGGCCGCTTTGCCACGGCCTGCGCCATGGTCTCCGGGTTTAAGGACCCCGCCACGACGGACGCCCCGGTCGACTATGCTTTCTCCATTTTAGGCAAGGTGGCCCAGGGTGATTATACCAAGTGGAGCATTGTGTATGACATCAGCGGCCGGGGGATCCATTTTGTCACCCACGACCGCCGGCAGCGCAAATCCATGGCCTTAAAGGACATCAGCTTTTCCTGTGCGGTCCCGCTCCAGGCTTTTCCCCTGGAGGCGGCTGCCAATGGCAATATTGTACCTAATC
>DASWYM010000562.1:0-6966 GCA_036404975.1 Chitinophagaceae bacterium | reverse complement strand
ATTAGGGGCTGCCACCGTGATCCTGGCCATGGGCGAAGGGCGGAAAAGTGCGGCTTCTATCAACAAGATGCTGGCTGAGAAAAGCTGCGAGTCATGAGCTGCGAGTTGCGAGCAGGTCCGATAGGAAAACATTGTTTATGTGCAGAGCCTCGCTTGTAGTGGGGCTTTGCACATGATAGCAAAATGTATCTTTTACACAGCGTATGCGTAGATGCAAAGAAGCTACAATTGTCAACTACTCACTTAGTATTTATCTCCTCCCTTTGAATTCTTCCATCGACTTGTAGATGCCGAGCAAGTGCTCCATCACCCAGTCGTAGACCGTCAGGGGTAGGATAGCCTGGAAGAAGCGTACGAACCAGTAGGGCATAGGCAGGGCCAGCACGGCTCTGCGGTGCTCGATGGCCCGCATGATCTTAGCGCTGGTCTTCTCGGGATCCAGGATCGGGATCACGGGCGACTTCACCCCTTCGAACATACCGGTATTGATGTAGTAGGGCGCGATGGTCGTCACGCCCACGTTCTTTTTCAATTGCTGCATTTCGAGGCGCAGGCTGTCGCTCCAGCCAAAGGCCGCCCACTTGCTCGCGCAATACACCGACATCCTGGGGTTGGACACCAGGGCCGCCTGCGAAGCGATGTTGCAAATGGCGCCGCTGTTGCGGCTCATCATGCCGGGGAGGAACTCGAGGGTGATATGCATCAGCGCCGCCGAATTGATCTGCATCGTGCGTTGTATGTCGGCGTGCGAATGCTCATGGAAGTTTTTTCCAACTATGATACCCGCATTGTTGATGAGCACGTCTATAGGTCCCACGTCAGACAGGGTCTGCTGTGCGGCCGCCTGCACTTCCTCCAGCTTCGATACGTCCACCGTGTAGGTATGCACCTTCCCTCCTATTGGTGCCAGCTCCGTTTGGGTCTGTGCCAGGCCCTGCGGGTTGATGTCCCAGAGCACCAGGTCGGCCGCCCCCTTTTCCAGGGCCAGGCGCGCCATGATCTTACCGATGCCCGAGGCCCCGCCGGTGACGAGCACCCTTTTGTGCTGGAAGGAGTATTTCATACCCCTAATTTATTGCGGATAGTTCATAGTCTATAGTCCATGGTCCATGGCCGGGCATGTTGGGTTCAGGAAACGCACTGGCGCCTATAGGCCGGAAAATCCCTATTTTTAGTACTATACTTAAAAAGAGACACGTGAGAAAAGCACTCCTTCCCCTGGCCTGCCTGGTGGCGATGGCCTTTACTTCGGACAATAAGATTACCCCTGCCGCCATCGATGCGGCCGTAGATAAGGTGGAAGCCAGAATGATCACCTGGCGCCGTGACTTTCACCAGCACCCCGAGCTGGGCAACCGCGAAACGCGTACCGCCAGGATCGTGGCCGACCACCTGCGCTCCCTGGGCATAGAGGTCAAGGAGAACGTTGCCCACACGGGTGTGGTGGGTATCCTTAGGGGTGCCAAGCCTGGGCCGGTCATCGGCCTGCGCGCCGATATGGACGGCCTGCCCGTGGCCGAGCGGGTGGCTATCCCTTTCGCTTCTAAGCAGAAGACCCAATATAATGGCCAGGAAGTGGGCGTAATGCACGCCTGCGGACACGATACACACGTAGCCATCCTGATGGCCACTGCTGAAGTGCTGGCGGGCATGAAGAGCGAGCTGGCCGGCACGGTGAAGTTTGTCTTCCAGCCTGCCGAAGAAGGTCCTCCCGCCGGCGAGGAAGGCGGCGCTGCCCTGATGGTGAAAGAGGGCGTGCTCGAGAACCCCAAGGTAGACGCCATGTTCGGCCTGCACATCAATGCCCAGACCCCCGTAGGCCAGATCAAGTACCGCGAAGAAGGGATGATGGCTGCTGCCGACTGGTTCACCATCAAGGTCAAGGGCAAGCAATCGCACGGGGCACAGCCCTGGCTGGGAGTGGACCCCGTAGTGATCGGCGCCCAGATCGTGCAGGGACTGCAGACCATTGTGAGCCGCCAGAGCGAACTGACCAAGAACCCGGTGGTGATCTCCACTACCATCTTTAAGGGTGGTGTGCGCGAGAACATCATTCCCGAAGAGGCCACGCTGGGCGGTACCATCCGCACCCTGGACAAGGGCATGCAGAAAGAAGTATGGCAGCGCATCGAGCGCACGGCGAAGAACATTGCCGAAGCCTCGGGTGCCACCGCGGAAGTAACCTTTGACTCAAAGACCCTGGTGACCTTCAACGACGTGGCCCTTACCCGCAGGATGCTGCCCTCGCTGCAGAAGGCGACAGACAACAACGCCACCACCATGAATGCCGTGATGGGCGCCGAGGACTTCTCCTACTTTGGCGACAAGGTGCCGGCCCTCTACTTCTACCTCGGTGGTATGCCCAAAGGCAAGAAGCCCGAAGAAACCGCCCCGCACCACACCCCCGATTTCTACGTCGACGACAGCGGCCTGAAGACCGGCGTGAAAGCCTTCGTGTACCTGGTGACCGACTATATGGCTATGGGAAAGCCGCAAGCGGAAAGCTCCAAGCCACAAGCAAAGGGAAGTAAATAAAAAGAAAGTTTCAATGAATAGAAAAAGCGGCCACGAGAGCCGCTTTTTTATTAAGACATGTTCAACCTTGCCCTAAATATACGATAAATAAATATCCCGACGTACAGGAAGTGTTTTCCCCCTCGGGTAAATACATACTTTTTATTACCTTGTTCCCATTCCTGTCCACCCACAAAAATCTCCCGGACCAGTACCATGCTTAGACGAATACTTGCAGTAGTCCTTTGCTGTTTCACCATAGGACAGCTTTCGGCCCAGAAAACCGATAAGAAATTGCAGCGCCAGGTGGAAGCCCTGGTCAAAGGCTTTAACGGCAATGTAGGCGTGTACGTAAAAGACCTGCGCAGCGGGAAGGTCGTGGCCGTCAATGCCGACACGGTGTTCCCTACGGCCAGCGTCGTGAAAGTGCCCATACTGGTAGGCGTGATGGATAAGATCCACCGGAATGAGCTTACCTACAACCAGGAACTCCTCTACCGCGACTCGCTCCTGTATGCCGGCGTGGACATCCTCGGCTCCTTTAAGCAAGACGAAAAGATCCACCTTTCCAAAGTGATGATGCTGATGCTCACCATGAGCGACAACACCGCCAGCCTGTGGCTGCAAAGCCTCGCGGGCACGGGTACGCGCATCAACACCATTATGGACTCCCTCGGCCTGGTGAACACTAAGGTGAACTCGCGCACCGAGGGCCGCCGGCCCATCTGGGAAAAGTATGGCTGGGGGCAGACCACGCCCCGTGAAATGGCGACCCTCTTTGAGCGCATCTACCGTGGTGAGGTGGTGTCGCGCGCGGCTTCCGAAGAAATGCTGCGCGTCCTGGGCCGCGAGTACTGGGACGATGGCGCCAAGTCGCAGCTGCCGCCCTACGTGGCCACCTTCTCGAAGACCGGTGCCGTCGACGCCACCCGCAACGAGGTGGTACTGGTGCGCGGCAAGAAGAGTGAGTACCTCTTCAGCTTCTTTACCAAAAACAACAAAGACACCAGCTGGGGCAAGAACAACGAAGCCTGGGTGCTGATGCGTAAAATATCCGCCCTGCTCTGGGAGCACTACGAGCCCAAAGACAAGTGGTCGCCAGCCGATGGTGCGTCACTATTCGATTGATGTCTGAACCCGGATTTGGGGGGATTAGAAGGATTAACGGGAGAAGAGAACCTTACCTAATGACGAAGGCCTTTCAGTAATGAAAGGCCTTCGTCATTTTTTGAGATCTGTATGAATAGGGGAGACTTTCTTTCTCCTCCTAATCCAATAAATCCCCCCAAATCCGGGTTCAGACACCTACCTGATAAAGTACACCTGCCTGATCTTCCCATTGTAAACCTTGTACACAGCAACGGCATAAACCACCTGCCCGTCCTTGCCGTACACTTCCTCGTGGTCGATAACTGTGTTGCCCTGCACGATGCGGTTCAGCAAACGACAATATAGTTCGGGCGTCTTCTCCACGAACTCGTACGCTTTGCGCATCTGCTCCTTGCCCTTGTAGCGCAGCTCGTTGGGGAAGGTATAGATCTCCACGTCTTCGGCGTAGGGCTCCAGGAAGGCCTCCAGGTTGTGGGCGTTGTAGGCATTGAGCTGCTGCTGGGCGAGCATCTCGGGGGTGGACACCAGCAGCGAATCGGGCTTCAGGGCTACGCCCTTATTGATCACCAGGTCGATCTTCTTCCAGTTGTCCAGGCTTTGGGTGGGGTCGGCGCTGAGGAGCACCATGTCGGCCACCTTGCCCTTCTGTATGGAGCCAAACTCTCCCTCCTTACCCAGTGCCTTAGCCCCGTTGATGGTCGAGGACTGCAGCAGCTGCCAGGTGGTAAAGCCCGCCGCCTGCATGGCACGCAGCTCGTCGTAATAAGAGCTGGCGTGCTGAGTGCCGACGTTGCCCGCATCGGTGCCGGTGGCGATGGTCACCCCCGCATCCAGCATCTTCTTCACGTTGACCGCCAGCAGCGAGTCGTTGCGTTTCGAGCGCGCCAGCACCTGGGGCGCCAGCCGTTGGTAGCGCGCTGTAATAGCGGTATCGGGCAGGTGCGTAAAGTCGATCACCGAGCCCAGGGGCGTGGGATGGGCATGGTGCCAGTCTTCTGCGGTAATGGGATAGTTGCCCGTGAACGTACGGCCGTAGTTGTGGCCTACCACCAGGGTGGGGTTCAGCACCACGCCCTTTTCTTTGAGCAGCTGCATAAAGTCCACGTCCACCACGCGGTCCTCCACGTTGTGCACGAGGAAGTGGGCGCCGGCTTCCACGGCCAGGCGGGCGGCTATCTGCTGGGTAGCATGCACGGCCACGCGCAGCCCGGCCTTCTTAGCTTCGTCAATCACGGCCTGCACCAGTGGTAAGCTCGCCCGCGCGCTGCTGTCGTAGTTGGGCCCCCGAACTATGTACCAGATCTTGATGAAGTCGGGCTTGTAGGGCAACTCCTGCTGCACGTACTGGCGGGCCTGCTCCGGGGTGGTCATTTCGAAGAAGGGGGCGTCCCCTCCTAGCCCTTTATAGATCGGCGGCTCCCAGGTAGTGAGCAGCGGGCCGGTCATGTACACGGCAGGAGCGTAGGGCTTGTTGCGAAAAGTGTCGCGCTGTTTCAGGAAGTTGAGCGTGGAGCCCACATCGATCACGGTGGTGATGCCTGCGGAGGTGTAGCGGCGCAGGAAGGCCTCCATGTTGCGGTGCACCCATTCAATCTCCCGGTTATAGGGCTGGTACTTTCGCAGGTCCACCGCGTCGGGGCGGGCGTACACCCCACCGCTCTGGAAGAAGTGCACGTGGGCATCCACCAGGCCCGGCATGAGGAACTTGCCCGTGCCGTCGATCACCGGCGTGCCGGGCGGCAGCTTGTAGCGTACCTGGTTGCCCAGGGCGGCAATGCGGCCGTCGACCACCACCACGTTCTGGGCCCGCAGCAGCTTCTTGTTCTCGGTGTCCACCACCGTCACATTGCGGATCAGGAGCTGGGCGCCGGTCGTTTGAGCAGTTATAAAAAGAAGGAATAGAAAGAGGAGTCGTATCATGGGTCAAGTCTTTAGAGTAAGATACTGACTTTTCGACACGAAGAAGGCGGCATTTCACGCCCACCTGACACCTGGGTAACGCCCTTTGAGTAGCACCGATAAAGCACTACAATAGTACTGTAATAGTACCCTAATAGTACCTTTTGCATGTACTATATCCCTACTATTGCTGTACTATTACAGTGCTATTGCAGTACCTCTGAATGGCCTTTACTACGATATTGAGGTACTATTAGGGTACCGACAGCTGCGTTCTGCATTCACCACTTCGGGCTGGGCCTTCGCTGCCTGGCTGCCGGTATTCAATGAAGTGTGTGTCCTTGTCATTCCGACCGAAGGGAGGAATCTATGCCTGGTGCTGGCGAACTATTGCTTTGCAGAAACAAATGCAATCAATGCTATATGCTAAGAACCTGACTCTTTTCTCAAGCAGTCATTCTGCAATTGCCACAGATTCCTCCCTTCGGTCGGAATGACAAGGTGATAGTATTTACTGGTCACAACTACTCCGATAGCAGTAAGACAGAAAGCGGAAGGTTATTACCCCGGCATGAAAGAGAAATGGATTACAAACAGGAAAAGTCCTGCTGCAGGCAACCTATTCACAATTGACCATTGCCGATTCACGAAGAGCCTCCGTGTCGGCCTCACAGGTTTCCTTTCTTCAGTTCCTTCACCGCGTAATCGCAGGCCCTGGCGGTGAGGGCCATGTAGGTGAGCGAAGGGTTGAGGCAGGAGTTGGAGGTCATGCACGAGCCGTCGGTGATGAACACGTTGGGCACTTCGTGCAGCTGGTTCCATTCGTTCAGCACCGAGGTTTTGGGATCGCGGCCCATGCGGGCGGTGCCCATCTCGTGGTTGGCATTGCCGGGGAAGGACATGCTGCCCGACACAGTGGCGTTTTTAAAACCGGCCGCCTCTAGCAGCTCCAGGCCGGTGACCTTCATGTCTTCGTGCATGGCGTGCTCGTTGTCGCGGAAGGCGCAGTCGATGGCCAACAGGGGGCGGCCCCAGGGGTCTTTTTTATCCCGGTTCAGGGTGATGCGGTTGTCGGCGTAGGGCAGGCACTCGCCAAAGCCCCACATGCCCATCTGCCAGGCGCCGGGTACGCTGAGCGCCTCTTTGAGGTCGGCGCCGATCAGTCCTTCCGCCGCCTGCGGGGCCCGCCAGCCATTGGCGCCAAACTGGTAGCCGCGCACAAAGCCGGGGTGCTGCTCGCGCACGTTGCGGAAGCGCGGGATGTATAGGCTGGTAGGCCGACGGCCGTAGTAGTAGCGGTCTTCGAAGCCCTCCACCTGTGCGGAGAACGACAGGCCCTTGTGGTGGTCCATCAGGTTGCGCCCCACCTGGTCGCTGCCGTTGCCCAGCCCGTTGGGGAAGCAGGAGGAGGTGGAGTTCAGCAGGATAGCTGTGGTGGCCACC